>CAYNYD010000001.1:0-31493 GCA_964401375.1 uncultured Eubacteriales bacterium
TTTTAAAATAATTTTAAAATAAATTTAAATTATTTTTAAACAAAATTAACAAATGAAATTCTTAAAATATCTTTAATTTACTTAATAATACTATTACACATGAAAGCAAATAAAAGAAAAAATGCAATATAATTAAAAAATTACAGAAAAATACTCTGTATTTTAAAATTATTAAATAAAAAAAGCAAAAAATGGCTAATAAAATGTTGCGATGAGAATTTGGTTATAGTAGAATGTTAGTAGCTTGAGAATAAAGTAAAGGGGTTGAAATTTTGCTTAAGATATCAGGAAAAACTAAACTTGTTTTCAATATGGTTTCAAAATTAACATTTGCGATGATTATTGGATGTACATTAATGTTGACATTACTATTTATCTCATATAGGCCTACTTATGAAGTAAGTATGAGTGGAGAAATGCTTGGATATGTTTCAAACAAAAAAGTACTTCAAGACAAAATAAAAGAATATTTACAAAAAGGTGATTCCGAAGATGTTGGCTATGTAATATTAAGAGAAGAACCAAGCTATGAATTTACTTTTGTAAAAAAAGAAGTTGAAATGAATGATGATTTAGTATTAGCAAAAGTTAAGTCGAATTGTGATGTATATTACAGAGTTTATGGCGTTAATGTTAATGATGAAGAAAGATTTGTAGTTGGATCAATAAAAGAAGCACAACAAATAGTAGATGATATTAATGAAAAACAAGAAGGATTTACTAAAAAAGCAAATGTACAGGTTTCGGAGAAATTTGTTACAGAGTATGATTTATTAGCAGATGTTCAAGTCGCTGTTAATAATATTGTTGATGAACTTGAAAAAGAAAATAATAAAGTAGTTAAAAAGAATACTACATATACAGCTAATACAAATGTAACTGTACCAAAAGAAATTTTACTTGCATTGAAAGAATCAAACGCAGAATTGAATTTTAAAAATCCATTAGAGGGTGGTGGCCTTGTTACATCAAGATATGGTTGGAGACCACGTGACAATCATACAGGACTTGATTTGGCTGCCAAAACTGGAACTCCAATACATGTTGCAGAAGATGGAGTAGTTACATATGTTGGTTGGTATTTTGGATATGGAAATTTGGTTAAAGTTCAGCATGCATCTGGATATGAAACATATTATGGGCATTGTAGTGCATTCAATTGTAATGTGGGTGATAATGTTTCACAAGGCGATGTTATTGCTTATGTAGGCAGTACTGGTAATAGTACAGGACCACATGTACATTTTGAAATAAGAATAGATGGAACACCTTATAATCCAGAACCATTTTTATCTGAATAAAATTGTTTAAAAAAGTCAAAGTGATATTTGGCTTTTTTATTTGTATTATAAAACCACCAGCTAGGCTGGTGGTTCAAAAAAGCTTTAACGATGAAGTAGACAGAAAAACCCCTTTCAATATATAATATTTTTGCGACTGGTGATTGCAAAAAAATATTAAAAGGGGGTCATTCAAATGAATGATGTAAAAAGTTTATCACATACAAGTTGAAATTGCAAATATTATGTAGTATTCTTACAAATTTTTATAAAAAAACGAATATTTTACATTGACATTCTGTGCCCAATAATAGATAATAAAAGTAGTAGTTCCGTAAAGAAAGGTGAATGTTATGGGTAAGAAAATTTTAATAGTAGATGACGAAAAAGCAATTGTGGATATACTAAATCATAATCTAAAAAGGGAAGGTTATGAAACAATTCAAGCATATGATGGTGAAGAAGCTATTGAAAAAGCAAATGCAGAAAAACCAGATTTGATTTTGTTAGATGTAATGCTTCCTAAAATGGATGGATTTACAGTATGTAAAACTATTAGACAAACAACTAATATTCCAATTATTATGGTTACTGCCAAAGAGGATGTTGTAGATAAAGTTATTGGTTTGGAGTTAGGTGCAGATGATTATATAACGAAACCATTTAGTGTTAGAGAAGTATTAGCAAGAGTAAAAGCTAATCTTAGAAAATGGGATGGGATTGAAGCAAGTATAAAATCAAATGATAATGATCAGCAAACATTAACATTTGGTCCGTTAACTTTGGATACATATAAGTATGAAGCAAAAGTTGGTGGAAAAAGTGTAGAACTTACTCTTAGAGAATTTGAATTATTAAAATTTTTAGCAACACAACAAGGTCAAGTTTTTTCAAGAGAAGAATTGCTTGAAAAAGTATGGGGATATGAATACTTTGGTGATGTTAGAACAGTTGATGTAACTGTTAGAAGAATAAGAGAAAAAATAGAACAAAATCCTAGTGTACCAGAATTTTTGGCAACAAAGAGAGGTGTTGGGTATTATTTTAATACAATTGATAAATAATTTTCTTTATAAAATGGACAGAGATTTTGAATCACACGAGGTATAGTACATAACCTCTTAAGTGAGAGAAAGCTCTGTCTTTTTTGTGTAACGAGTAGGTTATACAAATTGTGTAAGGGTGATATTGATTGCTTATTAATAGAAAATAGAAGATTTTCATTTTTATACAATGGTGGTTAACGGAGGAAAATAATGTTTTGGAAAAGTTTACAATTAAAATTAATTTTAATATTTTTTATATTAATTGCGACTACTTTAATAATTGTAGGTGTATATTCAATAAATACAACAGAGCAAGTTTATTATAAAGGGTTTATTGAAGAAATGCTAAACACTATTTCAAGTTTTGGTGTTAATATTGAAAGAATAAATGATGAAAATAATAATCAAGCTTCTTCTAAATCAAACACTACATTAGAAAAAAGTGATAGTAAAATAACTCAAGAAACTCTTGAAAAAATATATGATAATTTTAATATATATTTTTCGCTTAATAATATAAGTAGAAAAGGATTATTGTTAGATAATAATTATAAAGAATTACTTACATCTGAAAAGTTAAATTTAACAGACACAGCCGTAAAGTGTATTGAAGAAGCCAAAATAAATGCAAGGCATTATTATAGTTTAAGAGATACAGATTCTGATTCTTATGATTTTGCATATTATATAAATTATAAATTCGATAGTGAAAATATAGAGTTTATAATTTTTGTTCAGCAAGGTAGACAATATATTAGTAATGAATTATTAAAAATGAAAAATGCTTATTTATTTGCATTTATAATAATATTAATTGTTACTATTTGTATAGTATATATAACTGCAAAAAGTATCACAAAACCAATTGCTATACTTACAGGAAAAGCAGAATCAATTGCTAATGGCTCTATTGAACGTATTGCATTATCTCCTAAAACTCATGCAGGTTATGAAATTTCTAAACTTGTTGAATCTTTTAATTTGATGATTAGTCAAATAAAAGAAAATATGAATGAGATTTCTAGTGAGAAAAACAAATTAGAAACGATATTACTTCACTTAGCAGATGGGGTTTTAGCCTTTAATTTAAGTGGAAATCTAATTCATGCTAATTTAGCTGCTAAAAAAATGCTTTCAATTACAGATGAGAAGACATTTGAGTCAATTTTTTCAAAATTAAAAATAGATATAAATATGGAAAAAATTATATATCTGGAAGATTGGACTTCTTCTGAACAGATGGTTAATTTTGAAGATAAGTTTTTTAATATATTTTTTGCCCCTTTTAGAGATGAAAGCAACAGACCAAGTGGTGTAGTTGTTGTTATACAAGATACAACAGAACAAGCAAAGTTAGATGATATGAGAAAAGAATTTGTTGCAAATGTTTCACATGAATTAAAAACTCCGTTAACATCAATAAAGACTTATTCTGAAACGATGCTAGATCAAGATTTAGATGAAGAAAGCAGAACAAAGTTTATGGGTGTAATATTAGATGAAGCAAATAGAATGAGTAGATTAGTAAGTGATTTATTACAATTATCAAAATTTGATTATAAAAAAGTTGCATGGAATAAAATTAATTTTGATATTACAGAACTTGCAAAACAAGTTTGTGATAAACACAGAATTCAAGCTGAAAAGAAGGAACAAGTTTTGGAATGTTATGTTACATCTAATGTGCCAGAGGTATATGGAGATAGAGACGGAATAGAAAGAGTTATAACGAATGTTGTGGCGAATGCAATTAAATATACTGGAGAAAAAGGAAATATAAAAGTGTATGTTGGAGCTGTACATGATGATGCATATATAAAAATAATTGATGATGGAATTGGAATTCCAGAAGAAGACTTGCCGAGAGTGTTTGAAAGATTTTATAGGGTTGATAAAGCACGTTCTAGAGAAATGGGAGGTACTGGTCTTGGACTTCCAATAGCTAAAGAAATAATTGAGGCAAATGGTGGTAGTATTGATATAAAGAGTGAAAAAGGCAAAGGAACAGAAGTAATAATTAAAGTACCAATAAAACAAAACAAAGAAGAATAAGGTAAAAAATAATTGGACAACTCTTTTCCGTTTAGTTTGTGCCTTTAGGAAGGAATGATTATAGAAATGAAAAAGTATTACTTTACATCTGAAAGTGTAACAGAAGGACATCCAGATAAATTATGTGATTTAATTTCGGATACAATATTAGATGAATGTTTAAAACAAGATGAAAATTCAAGAGTAGCAGTGGAAGTATTTGCTTCTAAAAATTTAATAACAGTTGCTGGACAAATAACTACTAAAGCTAATTATGATATTGAGAGTATTGTTAGAAATGTAATAAAAGAAATTGGGTATGATAATGAAAATACAGATATAGATTATAGAACTTGCAAAATTAATGTAAACATTGATAAACAAAGTCCTGATATAGCTTTAGGAGTAGATACTGGTGGTGCTGGAGATCAAGGTATAATGTTTGGATATGCAACAGATGAAACAGAAAATTATATGCCTTATCCAATATTTATGGCACATAAACTTGCTAAAAAATTAACAGAAGTTAGAAAATCTGGGAAAGTACCATTTCTTAGACCAGATGGAAAGACACAAGTAACAGTTGAATATGAAAATAATGTTCCAAAAAGAATAGAAGCTATTTTAATTTCTACTCAACATAAAGATGGGGTCTCAATAGATGAAATTAAAGATGTAATTATAAATGAGGTTATAAGAACTGTTATTCCAATAAATATGATAGATAATAATACAAAAATATATGTTAATCCTACAGGTAGATTTGTTATTGGGGGACCTTTGGGAGATACAGGTTTAACTGGAAGAAAGATAATTGTTGATACCTATGGTGGATTCGCAAGACACGGTGGAGGTTCTTTTTCAGGTAAAGATCCAAGTAAGGTTGATAGATCGGTTACTTATATGATAAGACATATTGCTAAAAATATTGTTGCAAATGGATATGCAAAAAGATGTGAAATTCAAGTTTCGTATGCTATAGGAAGGGAACAACCTCTTTCTATATATATTAATACATTTGGTACAGGAACTAGAAGTGATGAAGAGTTAGTTGATTTAATAATTCAGAAATTTGATTTAACTCCAAATGGAATTATTAAGTATTTAGATTTGAAAAAACCAATTTATACTAAAACTACAAATTATGGACATTTTGGAAAAGAATATCTAAGTTGGGAAAAAGTAATACAAATTTAATTGCAGTAAGAATGCAGTAGACTATTGTTATATTTTTATTTTATTTTATGAAAAATTGGTAAAATGTTGCAATAGACGTGATAATGCAGTATAATTAAACGATGGGGGTGTGTTTATGGAGGAAGAAAAGGTTTCTAAAAACAAGGAAAAATCAATTTTTAGAGAAATTATGGAATGGGTTGTTTGTTTAGTTGCTGCTTTTGTTATTGCTGTAATAATAAAGTATTACATTTTTACTCCAACTCTAGTTCAACAAAATTCAATGACACCAACTATTTTAAATGGGGAAAGAGTTTTAATAAATAGAATTGTAAGAACATTTAAGTTACCAATTTATAGAGGTGATATTATTACTTTTGAAAAACCATCAAATATTGGAGAGGGAATAGAAATAATTTATGATGAAGATGAGGTAAGAGCACAATATGATGAACAAACAGGATTTAAGAATTTTATAGTTCATGATTTATTAGAAATTAAAAAAATTAGTTATATAAAAAGGGTAATTGGAATAGGTGGAGATCATGTAAGAATTTCCAAAAGTGGTGAAGTGTATGTAAATGATCAAAAATTAAATGAAACATATTTAGTAGAAGGATTGAAGACACCAGAAAGTGGACCATATACAGATGTTGTTGTTCCAGAAGGATATGTTTTTGTTATGGGTGATAATAGAATAGGTTCTAGTGATAGTAGAGCTTTTGGGTGTATTCCTTTAGATAAAGTGGAGGGAAGAGTTACATATAGAATTTGGCCTCTAAACAAATTTGGAAAAATAGATAAATAAGTGGGGGAATAATGAATAATATCATTGGACATGAAAAAGAGATAACACTATTAAATAATTTAATAAAAGATGATAAGATTGGTCATGCATATATGTTTTTAGGAAAAAATGGTATTGGAAAAAAATTAGTTGCAATAGAATTTGCTAAAAAGATAAATAATGTAGATTTTTTAGACGAGGCAGATTTTAAAATTATTACTCCAGAAAATGATTTGATAAAAGTTGAAGAAATTAGGAATTTGATTAGTAATGTATATTTAAAACCAACATATTTAAAAAGAAAAATTTTTATAATAGATGATGCTGAAAAAATGAATGTTAATGCACAAAATGCTCTTTTAAAAATTTTAGAAGAACCACCAGCTTATGCTACAATTATTTTGATTGTATCAAATAAAGAAAAAATAATAAAAACTATTCAATCTAGAGTAACAGAGATAAAATTTAATCCACTTACAGATGAAGAAATTGAAAAAATTATTGGCAACAATAAAAATATAAAATTTGCGAGAGGCAGTGTGAGTAGGGCATTGGCATTAGCAGAAAATGATTATTATGATATTTCGCAAGAGCTTATAAAATTATTTAGTCAAAAAAATTTTTTAGATATAAACAAAAAAGTTAGTGAAAATAAAGATAATATAATAAAGATACTAGAATTTATAAAATTAATTTATTATAGTGAAATTAATAAAGATACCTCAGAAAAAGTTGAGATAATAAGCATAATAGATGAAGCTTTAAAAAATTTGAATAGAAATGCAAATACAGATATGACTCTTGACAAGATGATAATACAAATTTGTAAAATTTAAACAGTGAGGTAAGTTTGAATAATATCCAATAAGTGGATTTATTAATCGAATTTTGTGCCTTAGAAAGGAATGATAGTAAATATGCAAGAAATTGTTGGCATAAGATTTAAGAAAATTGGTAAAATTTATTTTTTCGATACGCAAGGTATTGAATTAAAAAAAGGACAAAGTGTTATAGTTGAAACAGCTAGAGGTATAGAACTTGGAGAGGTTGCGATAGAAAATAGAAATGTTGAAGAGGATAAAATTGTTTCTCCTTTAAAATCTGTTATTAGAATAGCAACTGATGAAGATAAAAAGATTTATGATGATAATGAAGCTAGAGCAAGAGAAGCATATACAATTTGTGAACAAAAAATAAAAGAACATGGGCTAGACATGAAATTAGTAGATGTAGAATATACTTTTGATAATACGAAGTTATTATTTTATTTTACAGCTGATGGAAGGATAGATTTTAGAGATTTAGTTAGGGATTTAGCAGCTATATATAAAACAAGAATAGAATTAAGACAAATAGGTGTTAGAGATGAAGTTAAAATGCTTGGAGGATATGGTTCTTGTGGCAGGGAACTATGTTGTTGTAATCATCTTTCAGATTTAAATCCAGTTTCTATAAAAATGGCAAAGGAACAAGGATTATCTTTGAATCCTACTAAAATATCTGGTGTATGTGGAAGGTTAATGTGTTGTTTAAAACATGAACAAAATGTTTATGAGGAAAAACTTTCTAGACTTCCTAGTGTTGGAGCAATTGTGAAGACACCAGAAGGTACAGGAACTGTTGAAGATGTTGAAGTTTTAAAAGAAATTATAAAAGTTAAAATAGAAAAAGATGGAGATACTTTTAGAAAATCATTTAAACTAAAAGATATTGAAATTATAAAAAATAAAAAGAGATATGAAAAAATAGATGAAGAAATAGATATGAAAGAACTAAAGGCATTAGAAGAGGGCTTTAAAAGAGGAGATGAATTTTAAGGAGGTGAATAAAATGGCATTTAAAATTACTGAAGCTTGTATTAAATGTGGAGCGTGTGCAGGAGCTTGTCCAGTTGAATGTATTAAAGAAGGAGAAGAAAGATATGTAATAGATCCAGAACAATGCATTGAATGTGGATCTTGTGCAGGAGTTTGCCCAGTTAGTGCACCAAAGCAAGAGTAAAAATGTTTTTTAAAATGTCCCTCAAATATGAGGTTTTCTAAATTAGAATACCTTCTATCTGAGGGATATTTTCTTTATTGCTAAAAAAGTTTATAAATTGTAGTAAGATTATTAATTACTTGCTAATGGAAAATTAAAAAATTTTTTAAGTAATGCAATTAATATCTTCTTCTACAATGAAAGAGTGGAAAAAGACACTTTGTTATTTTACGTGCTTTTTTTACTCTACAAACGTTATTTAAAAAGCATTCCACTTGTCGGAGTGAACAGTATAAATTTGAAAAACAATTAATCAAAAAAATCACATCCTTTTAAATATTATATGATAAGGAGAAAAATATGGAACTAAAAGAAAATGAAAGAATAGATGATTTACAATATAAAGGTTTGAAAATAATTCAAAATAAAAAATTTTTTTGCTTTGGAATTGATGCCGTTTTATTATCTGATTTTGCAAAAAATATAAAAAAAGGTTCTAAGGTTGTTGATTTGTGTACAGGTAATCGGAATAGTTGCTATACTTTTAGAAGCTAAAGCAAATGTAGAAAAAATATATGGAATTGAAATTCAAAAAGAACTTGCTGATATGGCAGTTAGAAGTGTTATAATGAATGGACAAGATAATAAAATAGAGATAATAAATGATGATTTGATGAATATAGAAAAAATAATAAAACCAGCTTCTATTGATGTGGTAACAGTAAATCCACCTTATCAAAAAAAAGGTACTGGTATTATAAATGATTTAGATACAAAAACAATTTCTAGGCATGAAGTTTTATGTTCATTAGAAGATATAATAGAAAAGTCTGCTAAGATACTTAAAACAGATGGGACATTTTTTATGGTTCATAAAATAGAAAGACTTGTAGATATACTTTCAATAATGCGAGCAAAAAAAATTGAACCTAAAAGAATTAGATTTGTTCATCCAACATATAATAAGGCACCTAATTTAGTTTTGGTAGAGGGATTAAAAAATGGTAAACCATTTTTAAAAGTAGATGACCCAATATATGTTTATAATGAAGATGAAACATATACTGATAATATTCTAGAAATATATAATAAGAAGGAGTAGATTATTTTGGAGAAAGGAAAATTATATTTAGTAGCGACACCAATAGGAAATTTAAATGATATTACTTTTAGAGCAATAGATACTTTAAAAAATGTAGATATTATACTTGCTGAAGATACTAGAAAAACAATTAAATTATTAAATCATTTTGAAATTTCAAAACAAATGATTAGTTTTTATAGACACAATGAAGGAACTAAAGTTAACGAAGTGATAGAAATGCTTTTAAATGGGAAAAATTTGGCTCTTGTTTCTGATGCAGGTACACCAGCAATATCAGATCCTGGTGAAGATTTAGTTAAAGAAGCAATTAATAATGATATAGACATTATCCCAATTCCTCGGAGCAGTTGCTTTTATACAAGGGTTAATTTGTTCTGGATTAGATACGAAAAGATTTGTGTTTGAAGGATTTCTTCCAATGAATAAGGCATCAAGAAGAGAAAGATTAGAAGATTTAAAAAATGAAACTAGGACTATCATATTTTATGAAGCACCACATAAATTAAAAAGAACATTAGATGATTTTTATAAAACGTTTGGTGGAGAGAGAAAAATTGTACTTTCAAGAGAAATAACAAAAATATTTGAAGAACATTTAAGATTTACTATTGAAGAAGCAGTTAAGTATTATGAAGATTTGAATATTAAAGGAGAATTTGTAATAATACTTGAAGGTGCAAAAAAGGAAAAAGAAATTATAGAAGGAACTATTGAAGAATTGATGGAAACTTATATAAATCAAGGTTTAAACGAAAAAGAAGCAATGAAGAAAGTTGCAAAAGAAAAAGGTATATCAAAATCAATGGTATATGCACAAGTTAAAAAGAAATAAAGGTATGAGAAACTAAGAAAAGTTTAAACGAATTACAGCAATAAACCGTAATTCGTTTTTTAATTTTTAGTATTATGTAAATAAACTGTACAATTTTTTTAATCGTTTTTAAGTTTTTCTAAGCATTCTTGGCAGATGTTTTTATCATTAAAAGTTTTTAAATCTTCACTATTACCACAGAAAATACAAGTTGGTTCATATTTTTTTAAAATAATTGAATCATTTTCTACATAAATTTCAATAGAATCTTTAATGTCAATATCTAGTGTACGTCTTAATTCGATAGGTAGTACAATTCTTCCTAGTTCATCTACTTTTCTTACAATACCGGTAGATTTCATATAAATCCCTCCATTTCTTTATTGGATTTATAATATCATTTATACCAAAAAATGTCAATAAAAAAATAGAAAAAAATGGAATATAATGTAATAATATCCCAATTAAGATCAAAATAAATTTTGTTTATATAATTAATAAAATAAAATTCTTTTACATATTAATGATAAAGACGTATTGTAAATATTTTTTTAAATATGAAAATTAATTTGTAATCTTTTATTGCTATATATGATTTATGAGTAAAACAAGAAAGGAATGGAATTTTATATGAATAAGATTTGGGGATTTATGATATTAATTTCTATATCGATTGGAATATACAAAGGCTTAGCATCAGAAATGGTAAATAGTATATTTGAATCAACTAAAACTGCAACAGAAAATACTATAAATATGATTGGAATGATTTGTTTGTGGTCTGGAATTATGAAAATTGCAGAAGAATGTGGAGTAGTAAAAAAGCTTGCAAAATTTGTAGCTCCAATTATTAATAAACTTTATCCTAAATTAAAAGGAGATGATGAAGCAAAAGGAAATATTGCAATGAATATGACAGCTAATATTTTGGGACTGGGAAATATCGCAACACCGCTTGGACTTAAAGCAATGGAGAAATTGCAAGAAAAAAATAAAGAGAAAGATACATTAAGTGATGAAATGATGATGTTAATTGTTATAAATACAACTTCAATACAATTAATTCCAACTTCAATAATTTCTTTAAGGGTTGCACATAATTCTAAAAATCCAGTTATAATTGTAGTTCCGATTTTAATTGCAAGTTTTATTTCTGTATTGGTGGGAATTCTTTTAGTAAAGTTAAAATGTAGAAACAAAAGAAAAGGTTAGATTTATATTATAGCTTTGTAAGTTTTATCATAAGTTTATATATTAGATTTTAAAATCTATAACTATATGATATGAGGAGGAAAGTATGTGAAAGTAATAGAATATATTTCCTATATGTCAATTCCTATAATGATTTTTGTAATATTATTTGCTGCAATAAAACAAAAGAAAGAAGCTTATGATATTTTTTTAAAAGGAGCAAAAGAAGGACTAAAAATGATAACAAGAATATTTCCATCAATGATTGGAATTTTTATTGCTATTAATTTGTTTAGAGTTACAGGAGCTATGGATATGTTAATTAAATTAGTATCACCTATTACGAATTTACTTGGAATTCCAAGTGAGATAGTACCTTTAGGAATAATGAGATCTATTTCGGGTGGTGCATGTATGGGAATACTTTCAGACACATTAGAAAAATATGGTGTTGATAGTTTAATTGGAAATATAGCTTCAACAATATTAGGTGCAAGTGAAACAACATTATATGTCATTGCGATTTATACAAGTACAGTAGGCATAAAAAAAACAAGAGGTATTTTAGGCATTGCATTATTTTGTGATGCAGTTGCAGTATGTGTTGCAGTATGGGTTTGGAAAAGTGGATTATTTAATTTATAAATTATTTTGTAATTTTGAGTCAAAATAAATCTAACAAATTTCAAACAAATGATTGACTTTAATAAAAAAGATGTTATAATGAGCACAAATTGAATAAAAAAATATAAAAAAACAGGATGTGAAAAAATGATAAATTGCGTACTGTTTGTTCTACTTTTTTTCATTTCCTATCTGATTGTTAAAGATACAAATGTTAGAATTCAAACTGATAGGTTCAAAAAAAGAAACAACATTCAAGTTGTTGCAAAAGAAAATTCTTTAAAAAAACTTTTTTCTAAGATTAATTTTCTAAAGACGAAGGAAGATTTTTTATTCTTACAAGGATACCCATTAAATTTAAATGCAGTTTCATATTATATTGTTAAAATTATAATGGCATTAGTTTTTTTGCTTGCAGGATTAATCAATTATAAATCATATGTTGCAATGATTATACTCGGACTTATAGGTTATTACTTTTTAGATTTATATATAAGTATAAATAAAAAAAGTAGAGATAGTGAAATATGCTATGATCTTTTAAACGTTGTGGACTCAATAAGTTTACAGCTTTCATCGTATGTGCCTCTTAAAGAATCGTTAAAAATACAATATGAAAATTGCAAAAATAAAGATTTAAAAAAAGCATTAATGATATTTGCAACAAAATATGAACTATCCGAATTAAACATCAATGATGCAATTAATGATTTAAATAGTAGATTTGATATTTTAGAGATGGATATGTTTTGTAATACTTTAAGGCAATATACAAAGTTAGGAAATATAACAGAACTTTTAGAAAATTTGTCATCAGTTTTGAAGGTTAAGTATTTGGACAAGCTTAAAGAAAAGACGAAAGAAAAAGTTATTTACATTACTTTTGGAGTAATATTAGCATTAGCTAATATTATATTAATAACATTTTATCCATTATTTGTTTCGGTAGGAAATAATTTTAATCAAATTTTTAAATGAAGGAGTAAAAAAAATGAAAAATAAAAATATTAAAAATATCTTAAAATCTGAAAGAGGTTCAGAAATATTACAAGTAATATTAATAGCAGGATTATTATTAGTTTTAATAATTACTTTATTTTATCCACAAATGGAAAAACTATTTACTTCGATGATGGAAACAATATCTACATGGTTCACAAATATTGGAAGTAAACCTTTTTCAGCATAAGGAGTAAATTATGAAATCAAAAATTAATATTTTAATAATAACTATAATATTAACGATTATTATTTTCTTTATTTCAACTTATATGCAAAAAAAATTAATAAAATATGAAGCTACTATACCGTGTTTAGTTTTAAATAGCGATATAAATGAAAATGAATTAGTTCAAAGTGAAAATTTTAAAACTGTAAAAATTCCTATTTCAATAGTTTCAAATCAAAGAATAATTCAAGACTTTGAAGAAATAGAAGGATTATATGCAAAGGATAATATTAAGGCTGGTCAAATTGCAATGCTTTCTCAATTTGATTCCAAAGAAAATCTATCTATTTTTGAAGCAGAAGAAGGAAAAGAAAAAATTTCAATAAAAATAAAAAATGCTGAAAATGGTATGTCATTTCAAATAAAGGAAAATTCAATAGTAAATGTATACGCAACTATTAGTACAGATATAGCAAAAGATTTTTTGATAGATAAAGAAAGAATGACAATAGGAAATGAATTTGATGGATATACAGTAATAAAAATATTAAGCAATATAAAAGTGCTTGGAGCATTTACTATTGATGGAATAGAGTATGATAAATCAGATGGAGAAAATATTGATTCTATTTTAATTTCTGTAACACCAGAAGAGGCTAAAGAAATAAATTTAATTAGAGACATTGCAACGTTTAATATAACCAGTGGAAATTTAAATAGTAACATAGAGATATCGGGAGATAGTGTTTAATATGAAAATTTTTTTTGTAGATAAATTAAATAAATATAAAAAAATAATAAGAGAATTAGATAATGAAAATATTGAATTAAAAGAAGATTGTAATTTTAAAATGACTAAGAATGATTTCGCAATTATTGATGGTGATTTAGAATTGGAGAATATAGATAAATTAAAAAATATAATCTTTTTAGTAAATATATATGAATACAAACGCATATGGAAATATGCAAATAATTATAAAACATTAGATATAATAGATGCTAAAATGCCTGCAGATTATATTGCAAGTAGAATTAATAAATTTATAAAAGGATAATTTTAAATAGTATTCAAAATAAAAAAAGTATTAATAAAAATTTGTGCTATAGAAAGGAAAGATAATGAATATGAAAAAAATAATAATTTTAAGTATTATATTAGTTATTATAAATTGCAGTTTTGCATTAGCAAGTGTAAATGATATTGAAGGTCATTGGGCAAAAGAAAATATTAATAGAATGATTATAAATGGAAATGTTAATGGATATTCAGATGATACTTTTAAACCAAATAATGAAATAACTAAGCTGGAATTTCTGAAAATAATATTTAATACTTTAAATATTGATTTGGTAAAAGAAGGATTAAATGAATGGCCAGATTATTACATTAGTACAGCACAAAAATATAATATATTAGATGGCTACAATGATAAACTTACTAGATATGATGCTGTAGATATAATAGCTAAAATAATAGATTTAAAAGGGGTTGCTACTTCGAATAATAAGTTTAAAGATCTAGATAATAAATATAAAAATGATGTTTTGAAATTAAATAAACTAAAAATAATAACTGGATATGATGAAAAAACGTTTGGAGGTAATAATACTTTAACAAGAGCAGAAGCTGTAACTATAGCATTAAGAACATATGAAGCAAATAGAGAAATTATAAATGATAAAAAATATAAAATTGATTCTAAATATACTAATGTTGGCAATGAAAAAAGTGAAATAGATAAAATAAGATATGAAATAAAAAACAAAAAAATATATTTTACGGATAATGGTAGATTTTCAAATGTTTCAAATTATACTATTAATGAAAAATATATTGATAATAAAAAATTAATAAATATAATTGAAAATTTAGTTTCAGAAAATAGTTATACGGCAGTTTATTATGTGCCTAATAAATATGTTATAAATCAAGTAATTATAAAGTATGGAGAAAATGATAATTATATTAATCGTGGATTAGATTATTTTTCTTTTACATATTATGAAGATAAATTATATGATTTAGCAAGAATATCTTTAAAAGATACTTTTAGTAATGAATGTTATTTGAAAATAGAGTTAAAAAAATTATGGAATGAATTATATGATTTAAAGAATGCAAATTATACAGATGAATATATTGAAAATAAATTATTATCAGCTTTGAAAATTGAGTTTGGATCTAATGCAGATGAAATTTTGAAATATATGGAAGAAAAATATAATTCAGAAATGAATAATGAAAATAAAGAAGATTTAGCTGAGCAAGTTACAATAGGAAAATATATAGTTAATTATTACAAAACGGATGCTACGAGTTTGGAATTTTATTTTGAAAAACTCTCATCAAATTAAAAGGGGAAGAAACCACCCAAACTTCCCCTGAAAAATTTATATTAATAGAGGAGATATTATGAAAAAATTATTTTTTGTATTTACTTTTTTGAGCATTTTTTCGTTAAGTAGAGTAAATGCTGTTAGTGAAAGTTTTGAAAAAATGTTGACGTTAATGAATATTCCTTTAACTAATTCAATGGGATATGAAATAAATGAAGAAATATATAATAAATATAATTTAATTGTATATGGAAAACCACAAGATGTAGTCAAAAATCAAAGATGGAAAGATTTAGAAAATGGAAAATGGATAAATGAAACAACGGGGAAAAGAGGTGAATATAGAATACTTGGATTTAGTTTATCTGGAACTGTTGTGAATAATGAAATATTTCCAGATGATTATAATAGTGGTAAATCTCCAGAAGAATGGAATTATATAGTTATAGATGATGCACTAAGTTCATGGAATAATACTGAAAAATATCAAACAGTTGAACAATATGAATATATGTTAAATCATAAATTAAGTAGAAATGGAATTACTTATAATTTGACAGCAAGGGATATAGGATTAGATAAAGCTAGGTTAGAAGCATATGCAACATGGAAAACTTCAGGAAGTATATTTACATTAAAAAAAGATGTTACAGGAACATTGTGGGGAGCAACATTTAATGTACCACCAATGGCAGCAGATGCTAAATTAGAAGCCATATTGGATTTTGAAAATGGAACAACATATAAAATGAATGAAGATGAACAGACGATAGAAATATTATTTACATATGGTGCAGAAGTTTTTAATTTGACAGATTATGCTAAACCAGAACATATAAAAACATTATCAAGTGAGATAGAAGTTGAATATCAATTATTTGATAAAATAACAGGTGAAAAAACAACAAAACTAATGAAGAACAATAAAATAATTATAGATAGAAATGATTATCCAAATGTGAATAAAATAAATGTAAAAGTAAAAAATACATCAATTTTAGAAACTTGTTTTTTTGCAGAAGCACCTTTAGTAGATATAAAAGAAGCTATTTTAGAAATAGTTTTAAATGAAGATGAAGATGATTTTATACCAGTAGAAGATGTTGAAAGTTTTGATCCAGAAGCAGAACAACCTAAACCAGTTATTACAGATATAAAATTATATAGACTTTCTGGTAATGATACAGTTCCATTATTAGTTGCAAAGAAAACAGGAGAAAAATTTATTAGTGCTGGACAAGTATTAGTTGTAGAAGCTAAAATTTTAAATTCTCCTACTAGTGTTAGATTTTACATTGAAGGAAGTTCTTCAATTCAAAAATTAGATGATTTAACAAAAAAATTTATTATTGAAGAGCCAAAAGAAAGAGGAGAAAAATCTTTATTTACTCTTAGTAAGTTAAACAATTTATATAATTTACCTACGAGTATGGAAAAAGAAAATAAAAATACTTACACTCTTCAATATGTAATACCATACAATACAAAACAAACTATTAATTCTTGGGGAACTTTAAGAAATAAAACAGGTAATGGATTGGATATAAATAAAAATGAGTTATTTACAAGAATTACTAAACCATATGTAATCAAAATAAAAGCAAGTAATAGTGGAGGAACAACCACAGAAAGTATTACTTTAGATGTTTTTGAAAGATGGGATACTATATATAATAGAGATATAAGTGAGTATGTGAGATGAAAAAAGGAAATGTATTAATTATTGCAGTTATTTTTATTGCCATTGCTATAGTTATAATATTATTTATAGCAGCAATATTTATGAGTCATGTAAATTCTATATTATACAATATGAAATTAGAAATGTATTCAATTAATAGATCAGCAATAATAGCTGTTAATAAATATAACACGAGTATAGATAAATTTTCATATAATAAAAAGGCTTATAAGAAATATTTTGAAAATGCTATAAAGAAAAGTTATGATTTAAATGATGAGTTTGAAAATAAAGATAAATTAATTAGCTCATTAAAAATAATGGAATATGAAATATATGAAAAAGGAAGAAAAGATTCTATAACATTAGAAAAAACTGATAATCGAGTTATACATACAGTGATTGAGGTAAAAATAAGACCTATAATAATGAGAGAATATTTTGAAGATATTTTTAAATTTGTAATTCATGAAGATGTTAATTTGAATACAGCAAATGATTTAATATAAAATTAATAGTTAGAAATATGGTGAAAATATGTTAAAAAATAAGAAAGGAAGCTCTGTATTAACAACACCAATAATAGTTGCAGTAGGAATTTTTATGGTTAGTGTGTTGGTACTTTTAGCAGTTGAAATAATAATTCCATATATATGGTATGAAAAGTTATCTAGCACTTGTATTAAGTATATTTATATTATGGAGGAATATGGTTATTTAACTAATAAAGAAGCTAATATACTTCGTAATGATTTGGAAAATCAAGGGTTTGATAAAAATAAAATTAAAATTCAATATACAAATTCAAAAACAGATTATGGAGATCCAATTTATTTGAAATTAATGTACAAATATGAATTAAAATTGCCTTTAATGAAACCACAATTAATTGATATGCAAGTAGAAAGAAATTCAGTTTGTAAGAGATAAATTTAATTAATAAAAATGGAGAGGTGTAAAAATCCTCTCTTACCAGTGATATTTCTCATTATTAGATATTTTAAAAGCTCTGAAAATTTGTTCTACTAAAAATAATCTTATTAATTGATGTGGAAATGTTAATTTTGAGAATGAAAAAACAAAATCACTGTTAGCAACAATTTCTCTTGAAATACCAGTAGTTCCACCAATTATAAAATTTACAGTGCCAAATCCTTTTAGAGATATTTCTTGAAGCTTATTTGAAAATTCTTCAGATGTTAATTGTTTACCTGTTAAATCTAAAGATATAACATAGTCCTGTGGTTTAATTTGTTTTTTGATTTTTTCTGCTTCTAGTTTTTGAATATGTATTATTTCTTTTTGAGATGGATTATCTGGAATAGGCTCATCTTGCAATTCAATAATATTTATATTAGCATATTTATGTATTCTTTTTAAATATTCATTAACTCCATCTATTAAATATTTTTCTTTGAGTTTTCCTATACATATAATTTTTATATTCAAATTTAATCACCTTTATAATTAAATAACTAATACTTCGTCAATTTTATCTCTGGCAGCAATAGATAGATTTAAGTGCTGAGGTACTTTTCCAAATTCATTAATAACTGTTTGATAAGCTAATTCAGGAAAGTTATTTTCTTTGCTTAAATGAGCAAGTATAATATTATTTTCTTTTGATTCATCATATAGTTGTTTAATAACTTTACTTGCTGTTTCATTTGAAAGATGTCCAACATCACTTGTAATACGTTTTTTTAAAAAATATGGATAATGACCATACGTTAAAGTGTTTGTATCATAATTTGATTCAAGCATTAAAATATCACTACCAGATAGGTTGTTATATATTTCATCATCAATATGCCCTATATCTGTTGCAATTGTAATTTTTTTATTTCCAGCAAAAATATTGAAAGCACAAGGATCAACAGCATCATGTGGGATTGAAAATGGAAATATTACAAAATCCCCAATATCAAAATTTTCATTAGCATTAAATGGTATATGATTATAATCGGGTAAATTTAATAAACTCATTTGTGCCCAAGTTTTTGGTGTTGCATAAATTGGTATATCATATTTTTTACATATAGTCGTTAAACCTTTTACATGATCTGAATGTTCATGCGTAATTAAAATTGCATCAATCATATCTAATGTGATATTTAATTCTGCTAATCCTTTTATAATTTTTTGACAACTAACACCAGCATCTATTAAAATACGAGTGTTATTGTACTCTATATATGTTGAATTCCCAGTGCTACCACTATATAAATTGCAAAATCTTATCATAAGTATAACTCCTTTTACTCATCGATTGTTACACGTTTAATATCGGCACCTAATGCTCTAAATTTTTCTTCGAATTTTTCGTATCCACGGTCAATATGTTCAATTGAATGGATATCTGTTTCGCCTTCAGCAACTATACCTGCGATTATAAGAGCAGCACCAGCACGTAAATCTGTTGCTGTAACAGAGCATCCATCTAAATGTTCAACTCCTTCAATACATGCTGTTTTACCCTCAACACGAATTTTCGCTCCCATTCTTTTTAATTCTTCGGTATATTGGAAACGTGAATCAAAAACTCCTTCAGTTAAATAGCTTGTACCTTCTGCAACAGCAAGTAATACAGCAGACTGAGGTTGTAAATCAGTTGGAAAGCCGGGGATAAGGTAATGTTTTTATATTTGCTTTTGTTATGCGATTAGGAGCATATACTCTTATGGACTCACCATCATCTGATTCTTCTATTATTACACCCATTTCTTCTAGTTTTGCAGAAATAGGAGAAAGGTGCGTTGTTATACAATTTGTGATTAATACATCACCTTTTGAGGCAGCAGTAGCAATCATAAATGTCCCTGCTTCTATTTGATCAGGAACAATTGAATATGTTGCATCACTACTAAGAGAAGTAACACCTGTTATTTTTATAATATCTGTTCCTGCACCTTTAATATTTGCACCCATGGTATTTAAAAAGTTTGCTAAATCAACTATATGTGGCTCTTTTGCAGCATTTTCAATTATAGTTGTTCCATTCGCTAAAACAGCAGCAAGCATTATATTAATAGTTGCACCGACACTAACAACATCAAGGTAAACATTGTCACCAACAAGTCCATTTTCACTTGTATATGTTTTTATTATTCCACCCTCGCACTCTACTGTAGCACCCATTGCCTCAAAACCTTTAATGTGTTGGTCTATTGGACGAGAACCAAAGTTGCAACCTCCGGGAAAACCAACTTCAGCTTTACCAAATCTTCCTAGTAATGAACCGATAAAATAGTAAGATGCTCTGAATTTTTTTGTCATAGAAAAAGGAACATCAGATTTATTTATATTCGTTGAATCAATTTCAACTTCATTTTTAGATAAGTATGTAACAGTTGCACCAAGATATTCTAATATTTCTAAACATAATTTAATATCACTTATATCTGGTAAATTTTCTATATGACATTTACCTTTGACTAGTACAGTCGCAGGAATTATTGCAACTGCTGCATTTTTTGCACCACTTATTTTTACAGTACCCTTTAAAGGTGTACCACCTTTAATTATTAACTTTTCCATTTAAAAACTCCTTCTATTCAGTATCTAGTTGATGTGATTTATTAGAAATGTATACTTCTTTTACAAAGTTTAATTTACAAATCTTTGTGATTAAGTTCTTTTTTAATTTTTTATCATAAATTTTTACAAGAAATTTTAGTAAAACATTATTTTCTTACACATAGAAATATACCATATTATTTTTGTGAAAACAAGAAAAAAGATATACTATATTCTGCTTTTTCTAAAATTTCTTTTCTAGATACGTCATTATTTAAGTCAGTATAATTAATATTATCATCAATAATATCAGTTGTAAATGAATTTAAAGATAAACTTGGAAATATCATTGACCACCAAAAAACTAAAATTATAAAAAATTTTTTTCTCATAAAACCTCCCCAAATAGTTTTCTTAAACGTTATTATTAACAGTCTTGAAAAAAATATTCCAAAAAATGGAAATTACTATTGACAGGAATTGGAAAAATATGGTAATATAATTTCAGAACAAAACAAGGAGGAAAAATAATGCAAGAAAATCAAATGATAAAAGCTTGTAATTTTTATGTAAGTGAATGGCATTTATTTGCTGCGTTGTTACCTTATATTAGAGATGAACTCAAAAAGAATCATAAAATATTGATAATTTCACAAGATAATTTAGAAAAAGGAATAAAGCATTTGGTTGAAAAATTAAATCTTAAATTTGAAAATAAAAATGGAATAGATGATGTAGTATGGTTGAATGAAGATTTTGTTCTAGAATTAAGAGAAGAAATAACTCCAGTAAATATTGTCGTACAAGGTTCGATAGAATTTATAGATGAAATAAATACATATCTTGAAAAAAATTTAAAGCCAATTTATAGAAAAGTTACAATAATAAATTGTTATGAAATATATGATACAAATGATAATTTATACAATATATTGGACAACCATGATTTTGTTTTTAACACAGCAGGAATGAATAATAAAAGTGATATATTTCATGGTTATGTAGACAAAAAAGAAACATTATCTAATAAATAAGCTATCTACTAAAATTCATATAAAAAGAAGGCATAATAACTATGTTAATAATAATGCAACTAAGGAAAAGATAGTTGTTATGTCTTCTACCCCTTCTTTAATAAGAAAGAAAATTAATATTAAAATTAAAAAAGTATCAAAATTTTCTTTTAATTCATATTCTAAAGTATTCAATAAAATTCATCCCCTAAAATTATTTAAATATTTCTAAAATTTTACTCATTCCAAGAAGTTTAATGTATTGATCGACTTTTGCTTTTCTGTTTTCGTTTAAAAATGGCTTTAAAGATATAAGTAATTCTTTACTTGGAGTATTTTCATTAGCCGATTTCATTGCTTGCATTATTTTCATGATTGTTTGCATATCAGGAATATTATCAGAGGAAGAATTTAATAAATTAAATAAGGTACTTTCCATATCTTGAAAATTATTATCTGAGGAGTTATTTGTTTGATTATTGTTGTTTTGTGATATATTATTGAAGGCATTTTGAGAGTTTGACTGAGAGTTATTATAATTGGTATTTGTATTATTAATATAAGCATTATTATTTGAAGAACTATGACTGTTAGAATAAGAATTATTGCTGAATGAATTATGATTGCTAGACTGTGAATTGCTGTTAAATGAATTTTGGTTATTAAACTGCGAATTACCGTTGAATGAATTATGACTATTAGACTGCGAATTACTGTTAAATGAATTTTGGTTATTAAACTGCGAATTACCGTTGAATGAATTATGACTATTAGACTGCGAATTATTGTTAAATGAATTTTTATTATTAAACTGCGAATTACTATTGAATGAATTATGATTACTAGACTGAAAGTTATTATTAAATGAATTTTGATTATTAGGTCTACTATTATTATTAAAATTATTTTGATTTTTAAATTGTGAATTACTATTTTGAGAATTTTGGTTTGCAAATCTTATATTATTAGAAGTGTTTTGGTTAGTAGATGAAGCAATATTATTTGTTGCATTTTGATTATTGGAAGAATTAGAATTTTCTCTATTAGATAGCATTGATAATAAAGTTGATAAATCGGGCATATCACTCATAAAATTCCTCCTCTATAAATAAGTTACTCTAAATTTCCTTTTTTCTTTTCCACCTCAATAAATTTCAAAAGGTTATTGTAATCATTTTCACTAAGCATTTCCTTTGCTTTTTGCAAAGCACTTTCAAGTTCTGCATCGCTCATTTTTGAAAGGGTATTAAGAAATAGCTTATATATCATTTCATTATTCATCCCAACACCTCCTAAAACATATATATTAAATTATTAATAAATAATATGCATTAAATGTTTAAAATGTGAAAGAAAAATAAGCACACTTATAAGAATTTCAAAACTACTTGGCAAGTTAAGAGAAACGTGGTAAAATAGAGGCATTGAAAACGAAAAGAAGGAGAAAAAGCTATGAGATGTGGAACAGATATTGTTAATGTTTTAAGAATTAAAGATAAAATTGAAGAACTAGGAGAGCAATTTAAAAAGCGTGTTTATACAGATGAAGAAATTAGTTATTGTGAATCTCGTCGAATGTGCAAATATGAAAGCTATGCTGCTAGATTTGCAGCAAAAGAAGCAGTTTATAAAGCTATTTCTCCAGCAAAAGAAGGAGTTTTTACCGAAGTTGAAGTTAGAAATGAAGAAAACGGAAGACCTTATATTATTTTACATGGAGAACTAGAAAAACTTGTTAATGGCAGAAATATTGAGGTGAGTTTATCTCATGAAAAAGAGTATGCTATTGCAACAGTTGTTATAGAATGAAAATAACTAAGATTATTTTTAAGAAAGATGTATAGTGAAAGTACGAGTTAGTTTAATAATAACTTATATGGTAAAAAATAGTATTAAACTCGTATTTAAATGATATAAATAAAAAATTGAAAGGATTGAGATTTATGAAAATAGTAATAGGAGGAGCGTGGCCTTACGCAAATTACAATTTGCATTTGGGTCATATTGCAGGACTTGTTGGAGGAGATTTACTTGCGAGATATCATAGAGCTAAAGGTGATGATGTTATATACATTTCGGGTTCAGATTGCCATGGTACACCTATAACAGAAAGAGCTAAAATAGAAAAATCTACCCCTGAAGAGATAAGCAATAGATATCATGATAGCTTTGTTAAAACTTTTGATGCTTTATCTTTTTCATATGATTTATATACAAAAACTGAAACACCATATCACTATGAAAAAGTAAAAGAAATAATAAAAAAGATATATGATAATGGATATATATATGAAAAAGTAGAGCCACAAGCTTTTTGTGAAAAATGTAATAAATTTATGGCAGATAGAGAATTAGAGATAATTTGCCCAAATTGTGGAAATGTAACTAAATGCGATTCTTGTGATTGTGGATATGTACCTACTGAGGAAGATTTACTTCATGCAACCTGTAGAGAGTGCAAGTCTAAAGTTGTGCAAAAAGATAATAAAAATTTGTATTTTGCACTTTCTAAATTGCAACCTCAAATACAAGAAATAGTTAACCAAAACAAATCTAAATGGAGACCAAATGCTCAAAATGAAACAGATAAATATTTAAAAGAAGGCTTAAGAGATAGGGCAATAACTAGAGATTTAGATTGGGGAATAGATATACCAATAGAAGGCTATGAAGATAAAAGATTATATGTTTGGATTGAAGCTGTTCTAGGGTATATCACAGCTTCAATGAAAGTCTGTGAAGATAGAGGACTAAACTTTGAAGACTATTGGAAAAGAGCTGATAAAATATATATGGTTCATGGAAAAGATAATATTACATTTCATAGTATTATTTTTCCAGGATTATTGCTAGCTTTAGAAGATGGGTATAAAGTACCAGATGTAATAGTATCTTCGGAATATTTGAATTTTAATGATGAAAAAGCTTCAAAGAGTAAAGGAAATGCAATATCCGCACTTGAAATGGCAGAAAAATATAATTCAGATACAACTAGATTTCATTTAATTAATAATGGTCCAGAAAAAAAAGATACTAATTTTAGTTTAATTGATTATGTGATAACTCATAATAATGAAATTACAAATAAATATGGAAATTTTGTAAATAGAACATTAAAATTTAAAGGAATAGATAAATTACCAAATGGCAACTTAGATGAAAATATAAAAGAATTAATTGAAAAGGCCTATGTAGAAATAGGAGAAGCTATTGAAAAATTGGAATTTAAAGAAGCTTCTACAAAAGCCATTAGATTAATTGAAGAAGCTAATAAATATTATGATGATAGGAAACCATGGGTACAATTTAAAGAAAATATTGATGGATTTAATGACACTATATATACTTGTGCTACTTTAATAATTAATATTGCTAATATAATGGAACCATTTATGCCTAAATCTTCTGCTCAAATTCGTGAAATATTTGGAGAAGAAAAAGCTGTGTGGAATTTTGTAGTTCCAAAAGCAGGAATTGACTTAACAAATGTTCAAGTTTTGTTTACAAGAATTGATGAAAAGCAAGTAACAAAAGAAATAGAAGAAAAGATAAAAAAGCAGAAGGAAGAAGAAAAGAAAAAAATAAAAGAAAAAGGAAGTAAATCAAATATTTATGAAGAAATTTCAATTGATTATTTTGATAAGATAAATTTGAAAGTTGCTAAAGTGCTTGAAGCAGAAGCTGTAGAGGGTAGCGATAAATTATTAAAACTTAAAGTTAGTATTGGTAAAGAAGAAAGACAAATTGTAGCTGGAATTAAAAAATATTACAAACCAGAGGAATTAATTGGCAAAAAAATTGTAATAGTAGCAAACTTAAAACCTGCAAACTTGAAAGGTATAGAATCACAAGGTATGGTTTTAGCTGCTGGAGATGGAGATGTAGTAAAATTATTAACAGTTGACGATGCTATCAATGAAGGAGAGAATATACATTAAATTAATAGAATAAAGTTATTTTAAGCAAATTGAAATTATATGGCCTAAAAATCATTATGAATAATTTACAATCTATTTATCATATATATAGTATTTAAAATATAGGTTACTAGAAAAGATGTTCCTTTAATTCTGGTAACCGTATTTTTTTTCCCAATATCTTTGAAAACCCATAATATTAAAGTAGAAATAATTAATAAAATTAGAGCAGAATTAAATTGTGTTGAAAAAGATATAGGGTTAATAAGAGCAGTTAAACCAAGGATTAAACAGATATTTAATATATTAGAACCTATAATGTTCCCAACAGCAATTTCACTTTTTCCTTTCATACTTGCAATAACAGATGTTATAAGCTCTGGCAAACTTGTACCAATAGCAACTATTGTTAAACCAATTATATTTTCACTAATATTAAAATCTCTTGCAAGTAATACTGCATTATCTGAAACAAAGTCACCTCCATATTTTAATAGAATAATGCCTATTATCACAAAAAAGATAGACGTTGCTAGATGATTAGTTGACGAATTATTGGAAGAATCTTGAGTTTGATTAGAATGATTTTTAAGCCCCATTATAATTGTATAAGCCAAAAATAAAATGAAACAAATTAATAAAAGGATACCTTCTATACGAGATATATAATTAGATGAATTTCCAACTGCAAAAAGTAGTACTGTTGAAAATAATGAAAATGTTATATAATCTTCTGTTTCATTTATGTTCATATTTATAGGTTTGACAATACTTGAAAGGCCAAGAATTAAAAGAAGGTTACATATATTACTACCAATAATATTGCCTAAAATTAAATCGGAAAAATTTGAAATAGCAGAAGAAATTGAAATAAATAATTCTGGCAAAGAAGTACCAATAGCAACAATTGTTAATCCAACAATAACATCAGGTATATTTAATCTGCTTGCAATGTTACTTGCTCCTTTTACTAGTAAATCTGCACCTTTTATTAACATGAAAAAGCCTAAAACTAATAAACCTATTTTTACTAACATAAAAATTTCCTCCATAAATATTTCTGTTACTATTGTTTATTATATTAAGTAAAAATATGCAAAATTTATTGTTTATTTGTAAATAAAAATGTATACTAAATTTATAGTTGAAAATAGATAAAGATGAAAGGAATATATTATGAAATTAATTGATTCACATGCCCATTTAATGGACGAAATGTATGATGAAGATATAGAAGAAGTAATTAAAAGATGTGTTGAAAATAATATATGCAATGTTATAAATATTGGATATAGTAAAGAAACATCATACAAGGCTGTTGAATTGGCGAAACAGTACGAGTTTATGTATGCAGTAATTGGTTTACATCCAGATGAATGTAATAATGAAGCAGATTTAAGCTTTATAAAGGAATTATCACAGTACAAAAAAGTTGTTGCGATAGGTGAAATTGGGTTAGATTACCATTATGAAACTACTAATAAAGAAAATCAAAAGAAATATTTTGTTGAGCAAATAAACATTGCAAATGAGTTGAATATGCCTGTGGTTATTCATAGTAGAGATGCAGATATGGATATGTTAAAAATTTTAAAAGAAAATAAAATAAAAAATAAATTTGTAATGCATTGTTTTTCTTCAAGTATGGAAATTGCAAAAGAAATTATAAAATTAAATGGATATATATCCTTAGCTGGAACGGTTACGTTTAAAAATGCTAAAAACTTAGTAGAAGTTGCAAAATTTGTTCCAGAGGATAAGCTTTTAATAGAAACAGATTCACCGTACTTAACACCTGAACCTAATAGGGGTAAGAGAAATGAACCAAAGAATATTATAGATACAGCTAAAAAAATAGCTGAAATACGTGAAATATCTATTGAAAAATTAAGTGAACTTACTATAAGAAATACGAAAACTTTATTTAATTTATGATTGTTACGATTCATAATTTTTAGATTTATAGAAAATTTAATAATTATTACAAATAATTAAACATAGGACTTGGAACATTTTTGATTTAGTAAGCATTAGAAAAAGTATATATTTATTAACAAAAATGATAATAAAAAATAGATAGGTAAATATTTAAATTTAGGAGTTATAGTAATTATATTTCTCAGATAGAATAGATATTAATAAATGGTATTATTTGTCGAATTAATATACACCTTTAAGCATGTTAAAAGTTAAATTTTAACATGCTTAAAGGTTGTATCTTGACAATTATATATGTTATAAAATAACGCATATTTATTTGAAAATATAATTTGTTAATTTAATTATTAAAATTTTTAAAATTGTCATAAGAAATTTTAAATTTACATAAAATTTTTAGTATTATCTAATTTAATTTAATTGGACCTTCACTATAACTATTTAAATGTGGTTTAAAAGGTTTAACTCCAGGTATGTTTGTACTTTCAACACATGAAACCAAATTAAATTTGTCAATTTTTATTTCTAAAGTTTCGGCCTCTGCTAATAGTTTTGGCTTTATTTCATATAATAAAGCATCTAATTTATTAGCAAAATCAGAAAAACCTAAGTCATTAACAGCCCAATATACAGAACTATTCATTATATCATCTATGCTTCTTCTTGCACTAGCAAGTGCATTTAATGTGTTGTCAATATTATCTGTGTGGTATTCAACATTGAAATTAATTCTAACAATTCGTCCATCGTGTGTTTCAAAATCATTAGTATAATGTTTCAATATATGATTAATAGAAATCTTAGTTGTAATCTTGTCTGTTAAAGGCCAAAGAAAATATACTCCACGCCTTCTGGTTTTTAAATAATGTGAGTTCCTATCAATAATTATGGCAGTATTTGATGGGACAACATTTATAATTCCTGTACAGCATAATATAATAATTAAAAAAATTATAAGTCCAAACATAATCAATCCCTCCATATTTTATATTATAACATAATAAAAAAATTTGTGTAGTAATAAATAAAAAAAGGTAGAATTGTTGTAAAAAATTGTATATAATATAAACAATTTTTGAAAAGGAGCCAAAGTATGGATATTTTAATTGGAAAGAATTCTGGGTTTTGCTATGGAGTTAAAAGAGCAGTGGAGTCAGCAGAAAGAGATATAACTGAAGCTAAAGGGAAGATATATTGTTTGGGGGAGATAGTTCACAATAAACAAGTAGTTGAGGATTTAAAAAATAAAGGTATGGAATTTATTGAGGATATAAATATGGCCGATTCTACTACAATTATTCGAGCACACGGAGTTACTAAGGAAATTTATGATATAGCAAAGAAAAAAAATATAGAATTAAAAGACTATAGTTGTCCGAATGTTTTAAAAATACATAGAATTGTTGAAGAATATGCTAATAAAGGATATTATATTTTATTATTTGGTTCAAAAAATCATCCAGAAAATATTGGTACAATGAGTTTTTGTGGTAACAAATATTGCGTCATAGAAAAAGAGAAGGAACTTTTTAAATGTATTGAAATTCTTAATAAATGTAATATAAAAAAAGTTTTAGTTATTTCGCAAACCACTTTTAAGTTAGAGGATTTTTATATTTTTTCTGAAATTTTAAAGAATGAATTAAATAAAGATATAGATTTAATTATTGAAAATACAATTTGCAAGGCTACTGAAATTAGGCAAACTGAAACAGAGGAAATGTCTAAAAAAGTTGATATGATGGTTATAATTGGTGGAAAAAACAGCTCAAATACTAAAAAGCTTTATGATATCGCAAACGAGAATTGTAAGAAGGTTTATTTTATCGAAAATAAGAATGAACTTGAAAATATTGATATCTCTATATTTAATACTATAGGAATAATGGCAGGAGCTTCAACTCCACAAAAAAGTGTAGATGAAGTTTATGAAATGTTAAAAGAAAAGGAGGCCAACTTGTTTTTTGACCAAAAATGATGTATATTAAATGATGAAATTTTTGGAAAAATAGTTGCAGTATTTTATTTTTATGAGTAACTTACGAATAAGGTAAGAAAGGAATGGATTTTTATATGAGACTAAGTAAAGATTTTTTTTATACATTAAGAGAAGATGCAAAAGATGAAGATTCTGTAAGTGGAAATTTACTTGTTAAAAGTGGAATGATAAAAAAAGTTAGCAATGGAATATATATGAATATGCCATTGGGGGAAAAAGTTTCTCAAAATGTTATAAAAATAATAAGAGATTGTATGAATGAAGCAGGAGCAAGTGAAGTTTCAATGCCTCATGTTTTGCCAATGGATTATTTTGAAGCTTCTGGAAGAGCATCTTCATTTGGAAGTAGTATTTTTAAATTAAAAGACAGATATGGTAGACCATATGCATTAGGTCCAACGCATGAGGAATTTTTTGTATTTGCTGCACTTAGTAAAGTAAAGTCTTATAGAGATATGCCTTTTACTATTTACCAAATTGGTGAAAAATACCGTGATGAAGTTAGACCAAGATTAGGACTTATTCGTGTTAGAGAGTTCATAATGAAAGATGCTTATAGTTTTGACGTTGATGAAGAGGGAATGCAAGAGTCTTACCAAAAAATGTTTGATGCTTATCATAAGATTTTTACTAAAGCTGGACTTAAATATAATGTCGTAAGAGCAGATACTGGTGTTATGGGAGGCCTTTTATCTGAAGAATTTCAAGCAATTACAGAAACAGGGGAAGATATATTAGTTTTATGTGACAGTTGTGATTATGCTTCAAATATAGAAGTTAGCAAATGTATAAAAAGTACCAATGTTGAAACAGAGGAAGAAAGAGAATATAGTGAAGTTTATACCCCAAATGCTGGATCTATTGAAGATGTTACAAATTATTTAAAATTGCCTGTATCTAAATTTGTAAAAACTATGATTTATAAAATTGATGGTAAATTTTATGCTTGTATGGTTGAAGCAGACAGAGAAGTTAATGAAGTTAAAGTTTCAAAACTTCTTAGAGCAAATGAGATTGAGCTTGCAAGCGAAGAAGATGTAAATAAAATAACTAATGCAAAAGTCGGTTTTGCTGGACCAATAGGTCTTAAGATTCCAATTATAATGGATGAGAATATTGAGAATAAAAAGAATTTCATTGTTGGTGCAAATAAATCAGATTATCATTTTAAAGATGTTAATTTAAAGGATTTTAAGCCTGAAATAGTTGCAGATATTAAAAATATAAAAGAAGGAGATACTTGTCCAAAGTGTGGTGGAAAAATTCATTTTAAGAAAGGAATTGAAGTTGGTAACACATTTAAACTTGGGACTAAGTATTCTGAGAAGCTTGGGTTAAATTATTTAGATAAAGATAATAAATTAAATCCAGTTCAAATGGGATGCTATGGCATTGGCGTTGGGAGGATTATTGCAGCAGTAATTGAACAAAATCATGATGAAAAAGGCATTATTTGGCCAATGAGTTTGGCACCATATAAAGTAGCAATTGTATTAATTGATAGAAAAAATGAATTACAGTTTGAAACGGCTAAAAAACTTTATAATGAGCTTAATAATATTGGAATAGATACAATTTTAGATGATAGGGATGAAAGACCAGGTGTTAAATTCAATGATATGGAGTTGGTTGGAATACCAGTAAGGATAACAATTGGCAAAAAAGTTAATGATGGTGAACTTGAAATAAAACTTAGAAATGAACAAAATACTAGAATAATTAGTTTGGATAATGCAATTGAAGAAATTAAAAAAGATATGGATAGATATTCACTAAAATAAGCATAATGGGCCATTGCTTTCTTGTTATAAGCAGATGTTTTTTGCTTATATTACTTTTGTGACTAGTAAATGAAAATGTCCCAAAAATTAATTTTATTTGTAAATAAAA
>CAYNYD010000002.1:0-31033 GCA_964401375.1 uncultured Eubacteriales bacterium
GATTTGTTAGATTTGAAAGAGGCGAAGGTATAGAAAAGAAAGAGGAAAACTTTGCTGAAGAAGTTATGAAACAAATTAATGGTAAATAATGTAAAAATTTAAAGAGACATAATTATGATATGTCTCTTTTTATGCTTAAAAAACTAAATTTATTGTAACAGTTTATACCTTTAAAAAAATATAGTTCAAATGGATTTTATTGTAAAAATAAAGTTCTTTTCGATGAGTTAGAAGCTGTTAATAAAACAAGGTGAAGTAAATACGGAATTATTTTGTGGCGACGCGACATGCACTTGCGCATACGGAGCCTTGGAGCCACAAAATCGGATTTACAAGCCTTGTTTTATGTACAGCTTCTGCGATAGAGAAACTCGAACGATATTTTTACAATAAAATCCATTTAACCTAGTCAATTTTTTAAGGGAGCAGTAATATTACGATAAATTAGCTTTTTAGGTATAAGTAAATTGACAATAAAATATATTTAAGTATATAATAATTTTGTTTATTTAAGAACATTAAAATTGTTTAGGGAGGCTAAAAATGGCTAATAAGAAGAAAATAAAAAATAATGTAAATACTGCAAAGACAGGCAAAGACAGAGCTAAATGGGGAAGAATTGCTCAGTATATTTTAATTGGACTAATTTTTTCTATACCATTTTGCCTATTATGTGGCTGGTTATTTGGCGATACAAAAATATCTGAGATTGGGGATAATTTTGTTACAGCCTTAATTCAAAATTACAACTATATTTTAGGTACGCTTGTTTTAATACCAGTAATTGCATATATTTATTCAAAAATAAAAGAAGAAATGAATAAAAAGTTAGTTTCGGACTCTTCTATAGTTCTGTGGGGATTTATTGCTGTAATTGTTGTTATTGCTGCAATAATAGTGATATGTAAGCTTTTTTATCCAATAAATAGTACTACATATTATGGACAAAATTCGTGTGTATCAATATGTTTCTTTTTAAGTGCTGTAATTATAGTGATATTAGAATCAATAGTATGTTTAGTTTTAAAGATTATTGATTTTTCAAAAGAAAAAGGAAAGTTACTTAAAGCTATAGGAAGATATTCTCCTATTATATTATTAGTATTATTTTTAATATGGACATTTATTAGTTGTTTATTAGCTCCTAGTAATGTTGATTATGCATTAGATACTAGCAAGGCTATGCAATCAATTATAGGCAGTAGTGATGTAAATGCAGAAAATATAGATATAATGAATAATGAAGTCTTATCTAAAACATTAAATGGCTGTTATAATTTAAAAGATGGCTATTGGGCATTTTTAATGTATGGTTCTATATTTCTTGCAGCAATGTTGATTGAAAAAAATGAATTAAAAGGAAAGAAAAATTTAATCAAAGGTTTTGTATTAGTGATTACATTTTTATCTGTATTGACTATTGGTGTAACTATTTATACAAATGTAAAAATGGATGAAGCAAACGAATTATATGAACAATATAAACTTCATTCTGGAGAATTAAATTATGGAAAAGAATTAACGAAGTCAGACTTTACTAATATAGTAAATAATGAATTATATCAAAAATATGCTGAATTATATATTTACCCAAGTAGAGGAGTGTTTAGAAATTCTAACCATTTTGCGTATGTTCTTTGTATGGCTGCTTTAGCATCTGCTGTATTGATTTTTACAGAAAAAAAATGGTGGCAAAAACTTTTATATATTTTAACATTTATTGTAATACTATATATGTTGATTATAAATAATACATTTGGTGGATATTTGGGTGTTACAGTAGCATTGGTATGCTTATTTATTTATAAAATAGTAGATATAATTCGCAAGGCTATAATGAAAGATGAAAATGGTAAGTTAAATAATATTTTGAATGAATCAGGATTTTTAATAGTAATATGTGCTATATTTTTAGTACTTACTTTTAATGTAAAAGGTGAAGATGGAAATGCTATCGCAGTTAAAAGCATACAAGGTTTTGTTAAAGATATTGGCATATTTGGTGGGTATATGACGAATACTGAAAATCCTACAGAAGTTGATGTAAGTACACTTGATAATTCTATTAGAAAAGCAGGTTCGGGTAGAGGTGAAACATGGATAAAAGTATGGGAATTAATTAAACAAAGACCGATGTTTGGTTATGGACTTGAATGTTTATTATTTCAATTTAATGGACAATTTGGAGTAAATGAAGGAAGAACACACAATTTATTATTGCAATTATTAGCAACTGTCGGCATTCCAGGAACAATTATGTATTTTTCAGCATTGGCTATAATATTTATAAGGCTTCTTAAAAATTGGAAAACTTGGGATGATGTAGAAAAGATTTGTGTATTTGTAGGTATAGCATATATGGTTACGGCTCTTACAGGAAATTCAACATATTATACATCACCTTACTTTATGATGTTCTTGGGATTTGTGGCATTAACACCATGGAAACGTGAAGATGCAGAGAAAAATTAATATATAATTTACTTGGCGAAATAATACAGTAAATTATTGGAATATTACATAAATTCTTGACTATTTTGGCGATATGTTATAAAATTTTATTGTAACTTTAGAGAAGAGGTGTAGTAGAAAATGTATAAGTACTTCAAAAGAATATTTGATGTAATTATTGCATTTGTTCTTTTGCTTATTCTGTCAGTACCGATGCTAATTGTTGCACTTTTAATAAAATTGGAAGATGGTGGACCAGTTTTATATAAACAAAAAAGAGTGGGTAAAGATTTAAAACTTTTTACTATATATAAATTTAGGTCTATGAGTACAAATAGAAAAGAATTTGATGGTAAATTAACCCATGAACAAATGGTTACTAATATAGGTAAATTTATTAGAAGGACAAGTATAGATGAATTACCACAAATAATAAATGTTATAAAAGGTGATATGGCATTTATAGGTCCTAGACCTTGGATTGAAGATTATTATGAATGGTTTACTGATGAACAAAAAAGAAGGAATGAAGTTTTACCCGGTATTTCTGGACTAGCTCAAGTTAAGGGTAGAAATGGTATAAGTATTAGTGAAAAAATAAAATATGATGTTGAATATGTAGATAATGTTAGTTTTAGTCTTGACTTAAAAATATGGTATGAGACATTAAAAACGATTTTATGTGGAAAAGAAGCCGAAATATCTGAAAATGGAATAAAAGATGAAATTGAAGAATTGAAAAGCGAAAATCAAATATCAAAAAAAAAGAAGACTAAAGTAAGTGCATAAATAAATAAAGTTTATTAAAAAACTAATGTGTTTTCGTTTTACAATATTAAAAAATGCATTAGTTTTTTTAATGCAAAAATAGTAGTATTTTGTTTAAAAACTGCTATTAAAAGGTATAAATAAAATTTTTTAATGTATAAGTAGAAAGGAAAAATTATGAAAAAAGTTCTATTTGTTGCTCATGTTGATTCTCATATTAGACACTTTCATATTCCATATTTAAAATATTTTAAAGAAAAGGGTTATGAAGTTCATGTCGCAACATCAAATAATGAAAATGAGATTTTTCCATATTGTGATGTTAAACATATAATATCATTTGAACGTAATCCATTTAGCTTTAATAATATAAAGGCAGTTAAACAGATGAAGGAATTGTTTGAACAAGAAAAATTTGATTTAGTTCATTGTCATACACCAATAGGTGGAGCTGTAACTAGATTGGTTTCAAAAAAAACTAGAAAAAATGGGACTAAAATTTTTTATACTGCACATGGATTTCATTTTTATAAAGGTGCTCCAATTATTAATTGGGTCCTATATTATCCGATTGAAAGATATCTTTCAAAATATACAGATGTTTTAATAACTATCAATCACGAAGATTACGAAATTGCTAAAAATAAATTTAAAGCTAGAAGAACTGAACTAGTTCATGGTGTGGGAGTAGATGATAAGAAATTTAATACTGAACCGTTAAATGAAGAAGAAAATAAAAACTTAAGAAAAGAGCTTAAAATAAATGATGGCGATTTTGTAATGATGTATGTTGCAGAATTAATTGATAGAAAAAATCAGCTAATGATAATAGAAGCAATGAAGGATATAATAAAAGAAAAAGCAAACATAAAATTCTTCTTAATTGGAAATGGAAATAATGAAGAAAAATATTTAAATAAAATAAAAGAGTTAAATTTACAAGATAATGTTTTTTTATTAGGATATAGAAGAGATGTTGATAAATTACTGAAACTTGCTGATTTATGTGTAGCAACAAGTAAACGAGAAGGATTAGGAATTAATTTGGTAGAAGCCGCATTTTCAGGTGTACCATTATTAGCTAAAAATAATAGAGGACATATTGAAGTTGTTAAAGATAGCATAAATGGTTACATATTTAATACTAAAGATGAACTTATATCTAAAATATTATATTTGTATGAAAATAGAGATATTTTACAAAAATTGTCATTAAATGCTAGAGAGTCTGTAAAAGATTTTTCATTAGAGAAAGCATTAGGGGAAGGAATTAAGATATATGAATCAGAATTATAAAATAAGCATAATTGTTCCAGCTTATAATGTTCAAGATTATATTGAAAAATGTATAAATAGTATACTTAATCAAACATATAAGAATATTGAAGTAATTGTTGTTAATGATGGCTCAACTGATAATACGTTTGATATAATTAATTCATTTGCTAAAAAAGATGATAGAATTAAAATTATAAATCAAGAGAATCAAGGACTTTCAGAAAGTAGAAATAATGCTATGAAAATGATAAAGTCAGAATATGTGATGTTTGTAGATGCTGATGACTGGATTGATAAAGATACTTGTGAAGTAGCAGTAAATGAGATTGGAGACGCAGATATTTTTTGGTTTTCATATGTTAGAGAGTATGAAAAAAACTCATTGCCAAAGAGTGCTTTTGAAGAAGATAGAAAAATTTTTTCTGGAGAAGAAATAAAAACATTATTACAAAGAAGAATAATTGGGCCGATAGATAGTGAACTTAAACATCCAGAAAAATTAGATGCTCTATCTCCAGTGTGGGGGAAGTTGTATAAGTTAAATGTTATAAAAGATATAGCTTTCAAATCTTTTAAAGAAATAGGTGCAACGTGTGAAGATGTGTTTTACAACATAGAAGTATTAGAAAACGTAAAAAAAGTTATATATATAAATAAAAATTTTTATCATTATAGGAAAACTAATTCTAATTCTTTAGCTAAAGGAATGGATAAAGAATTGTATAACAAATGGAAAAAGGCATATTTTCTATTAAAAAGATATGTAAAAAATGAGGTTTATGAAAATGCTTTAAATAATCGTTTTTCAATAAATATAATTGCAATAGGACAAAGAATTGTTAATAGTAATAATTCTTTTAAAGTTAAATTTAATATGCTGAAAGAAATTATGTGTGATGAAGTATATTGTAATGCTATAAAATCATTAAATATAAGTGAAATGCCAATACATTGGAAAATTTTTTTTTGGAATATAAAAAAGAAACAAACTTTGATAGTATATTTTTTAATAATTTGTATTATTAAATTAGCTAAAATAAAGTAGTTATATGAAAGGAATAAAGATGGAGAAACTTATTTCAATAATTGTACCAGTTTATAATGTTGAACAGTATCTTAAGGAATGCTTAGATAGTCTAATAAGTCAAACTTATAAGAATATCGAAATTATTATAGTAGATGATGGTTCGACAGATAAATCTGGTACAATTTGTGATAAATATGCTAAAAAAGATAATCGAATTAAAGTTGTGCATAAAGAAAATGGTGGAGTTAGTAGTGCAAGAAATACAGGAATAAGTATTGCAAATGGAGAATATATAACTTTTGTTGACTCTGATGATTATATTTATAAAGATGCAATTTATAACCTTTATGATAGTTGCATTAATTCAAATTCAGATATGGCAATAGGAGGAGTAAAAGACTTTAAAGATGGCAAAATTGTTTGCACTAGTTTGAAAAAAAATAAAATACTAAACACAGAAGAAGCTTTAAAATATTTTTTTAATGAAAAATATTTTAAATGTACGGTATGGGCAAAGATATATAAAAAAAGTTTAATGGTTAATGAAAGATTTGATGAAAATATAAAATTGATAGAAGACTTTGAATTCTCTTATAGAATTATGAAAAAAGTTAATAAAGTAGCATTAAATACGTGTACTTATGTTTATGCTTATAGAATTAGAAATAATAGTCTTATGCGACAAAAGTATAATAAAAAATTTGAAAATGAAATAGATTTATCTGAAAAAGTTCTTGAAGATGTGTCTAAGATATATCCTAGTTTAAAAAATAATGCAATTAGAAGATATCAAAGAGTTATCGTAAGTTGTATAGATAAATATTTTAGAGAAACTGAAGAAACTGAAGGCATTAAATACTTGTTAGAGAAATTAAAAAAATATCCTAATGAATTAGACTTATTCCAAAGAGTAAAATTATTTATGATATTACATTGTAAAAAAATTCTTAAAATTATCTATAAAAATTTAGGCAAGATGTAAAAATGGTAGAGGGATGAAGTATGGGTGATAAAATAGATTTTGTTTTAACTTGGGTCGATGGAAATGATATAAAATGGCAAGAAGAAAAGAACAAATTTAGTGATGATATAAATTCTAAAAGAAGTAAGGAAAATAGATATAGGGATTGGGATAGCTTAAAATATTGGTTTAGGGGTGTTGAAAAATTTGCCCCTTGGGTAAACAATATTTATTTTGTAACATGTGGACAATGTCCTAAATGGCTAAATTTAAATCATCCTAAATTGAAATTTATTAAACATGAGGATTATATTCCAAAAGAATATTTACCAACATTTAGTGCAAATCCAATTGAAATTAATTTCCATAGAATAAAAGGTTTGAGTGATAAATTTGTTTATTTTAATGACGATATATTTTTAACAAATAAAATTGATAAACAAGATTTTTTTAAAAATAATAAACCAAGATTGATTGCTGGTTGTGATATAATATATAGCGAAGATTATGATGATACATTTTCACATATATTACTTAATGATTCTGCTATAATTAATAAATATTTTAACAAAAAGGCTGTTATAAAAAAGAATTTCTTTAAGTGGTTTAATTTTCATTACAATTTAAAAACAATTGGTAAAACATTATCTTTTGCTTTATTTAATAAATTTTCCTCTTTCATAGTACCTCATCTTCCAACTCCAATTTTAAAAAGCACAATTGAAGAACTTTGGAAGTTAGAAAATAATATTTTAGATAAAACGTCGAGGAATAAGTTTAGAACAAAAGAGGACGTTAACCAATATATTTTTAGTTGGTATGATATAGCTAGAAATAATTTTGAAGTGTTGAGTAGTAATTTTGGAAAATATTTTGCAATTAAAGATAGCATTGAAAATGTTACAAATGCAATTTGTAAACAAAAATATAAAATTGTTTGTATCAGTGATGATTTAGAAGTGGACTTTGAAAAAGCTAAAAAAGAAATTAATAAAGCATTTGAAAAGATTTTACCCCAAAAGTCTGATTTTGAAATATAAACTTGTGGAGGAAATATATGGAAAATGTATCTGGCTTTATTTCTGTAATTGTACCAGTTTATAATAGCGAAAAATATTTAGAAAAATGTTTGGAAAGTATTATAAACCAAACTTATAAAAAATTAGAAATTATTTTAATAGATGATGGTTCAATAGATGAAAGTGGAAAAATATGTGATGAATATGCTAAGAAAGATAGCAGAATTAAAGTCATTCACAAAAAAAATGAAGGAGTTAGTGCTGCTAGAAATCAAGGACTGGAAATTGCAACTGGAGAATATATTGCTTTTGTCGATTCAGATGACTGGATCGAGGAAGAAATGTATGAGGAAATGATTGAACAAGCTAAAATAAATAATGCTGATATTGTTAGGTGTGCTCAAATTTTTGAATATTCTAATAAAAGTGTAAAAGATGAAAATGTTTTGATAGACAATAGCTATATAGATGTGAAGTCTGACAAATCATATTTCATAAATTTAATTTTGGATTGTGGTGTTATGCCGTCATTTTTTCTATTATTAATAAGAAAAGATATTGTTGATAAATTTAATATTAGATTTAATAATGAATTAATTATTGGTGAAGATTTATTATTTGTACTTACTTTACTTTGTAATATAGATGTTATGTATATTTATAAAAAATTTTTTTATCATTATAATATACATGAGCAAAGTGCTATGAATTCAATGAATAAAAATGCACAAAATTCTAAAAATTTACTAATTTTGTATAATGAAATAAATAATTTATTAGAAAAAAATGATATTAATATGCTCGAAAAAACATCTAGGTATATTTTTTATAGAATTTATTATAGAATAGCAGATACAGTTATTTATGAAAAGAATAAATCTATTATTGAATATTTTATAAATAATGATGTATTTAATAATCTCATAGGAAATGTTGACAAAAATAAATTATCGATATTTGGAAAAGTTTTTTTAAAACTTTTTATGACAAAAAAGACAAATATTTTATATTTATATTGTTATATATTTTCTTGGCTAAGAAAAATTAAGAAAGGAGCTATATAATTTTATATAGTAATTATTATGAATCTAATTTCAGTAATTGTACCTATATATAATGTTGAAAAATATATAAGAAAATGTATAGATAGCATAATAAATCAAACATATATAAACCTTGAAATTATCTTAGTTGATGATGGTTCACCAGATAATTGTGGGGAAATATGTGATGAATATGCTAAAAAAGATAATAGAATAAAAGTTATACATAAACAAAATGGAGGACTAAGCAGTAGTAGAAATGCTGGGCTTGATATTGCAAAAGGTGAGTATATTTCTTTTATTGATTCAGATGATTATGTTGCTGAAAATTTTATTGAGAAATTGTATGATGTATGTATTAAAAACGAAGCTGATATTGCCGAGTGCGATTTTTTGAAATTTGAGAATGATGTTTTAAATGAAAATAATCAAGAGTATTCTTGTGAGTGCTATAAACCAATTGAAATGCAAAATAAAATTTTCACGAAAGAAAATGTTAAAACAATAGTAGTATGGAATAAATTGTATAAGAAATATATTTATGAAAATTTGCGTTTCCCAGAAGGTAAAATAAATGAAGATGAATTTATTACTTATAAAGCTTTTTATAATTGTAAAAGGAATATTGCAGTTATAAATGAAAAATTATATTATTATCGTTTTAATTCAGAAAGCATTATGGGAAGTAAATTTAATGTGAAAAGACTTGATGCTTTAGAAGCTCTGAAAGAAAGAAAGACTTTTTATAAGGAAAAAAATGAAGAGGAACTTTATGAAAAATCAGTTGCTTATTATCAAAATGCGTTAAAAAAATATTATATATTGGTTAGGGAAAATATCGAAAATCCTAAAAATTATTTTACAAAGATAAAAAAAGAATCTAAAAAGAATCTAAAAGATTATATGAAATTAAAAAATGTTAATACAATAGAAAAAATAAAAATGAGGTTATTTTTTTGTGTTCCAAACATTTATTGTGAATATATTAAAATGAGAAATGGAAATGGAGGAAATAAATGAAAGAATTAATAAAAAAATTTTTGCTATTTTTATTATCAACACCATTTTGTATTGTAAATAAAAAAAAGATTGTTTTTGATAATTTCAATGGTAGAGGTTATGGCTGTAATCCTAAATATATAGCAGAAGAGATAATTAGACAAAATATTGATTGCGATATGGTATGGTTAGTAAATGACTTAAATGAGGAAATGCCTGAGAGAATTAGAAAAGTCAAATATAATACATTTAAATCTTATGTAGAATATGCCACAGCAAAAGTTTGGATTGACAATGTTAGAAGCCGTAAGGGTGTAAAAAAGAAAAAGAATCAATTTTATATACAAACATGGCATGCTTCAATGGGATTTAAATGTGTTGAAAAACAGGTAGAAGATTTGCTAGATCCAGTATATGTTGAATTAGCCAAAAAAGATGGTGCAATGACGGATTTAATGTTTTCAGATAATGATTTGATTGTCAATAATTATAAAGAAAACTATTGGATTTCGGGTAATGTTTTAAAAATAGGAGTTCCGCGTAATGAGATATTAGATACTAAAGATGATAAAATTAAAGATAAAGTATATAATTATTTTAACATAGATAAAAATAAAAAAATTGTAATTTATGCACCAACATTTAGAAATAATTTAAATATTGATAATTATAAATTTGATTATGAAAAATGTCTTGATATTTTGAATGAAAAATTTAATAGTGATTATGTTATGCTATTAAGGTTACATCCTAATGTTTCTAAATATGATAATATGTTAAATTATAATGATAAAGTTTTAAATGCAACTAAATATCCAGATATTCAAGAATTATTAGCAGTTGCTGATATAGGAATTACAGATTATTCAGGTATTGCGTTTGATATTGAAACTGTTCGGTAAGCCTGTTTTTCTTATATGTAAAGATTTTGAAGAATATAAATCAAAAGAGAGAAGACTATTAATAGAATTTGAAAAAGTTCCGTTTATGCTTGCTAAATCTGAAGAAGAATTATTTAATAATATAGAGCAATTTGATATTAAAGAGTATAAAAACAAATGCAAGTTGTTTGATGAGAGTATTGGGTTAATTAGTTCAAAAGGCAGTTCTAAAAAAATAGTAGAAATTATAAAAAATCAAATGGAGAATAATTAGAGAAAGGATATTACAACAAGTGGAAAAAATTGAGGAAATAAAAAAGAAAACCGTTTCAGGACTTTTTTGGAGATTTGGTGAACGAATTTTAGCACAAATAATTAGCTTTGTTGTGTCTATTATTTTAGCACGTTTACTGATGCCAGAACAGTATGGAACAATTGCAATGGTAACAATTTTTATAAGTATTGCAAATGTTTTTGTTACAAGTGGATTAGGGACATCTTTAGTGCAAAAGAAAGATGCAGATGATGTAGATTTTTCAACAATGTTTTATTCAAGTATATTTTTATCGCTTGTATTATATGCAATAATGTATATGGTAGCTCCATTAATTGCTAAAATTTATAATAATGAAGCACTGATTTCAATTATAAGAGTTATGAGCATAAGAATTCCTATTGCTGCAATAAATTCAATTCAACAGGCTTATGTATCAAGAAAAATGATTTATAAAAAATTTTTCTTTTCTACTCTTATTGGCACAATAATTTCGGCTGTAGTTGGTATATATATGGCTTATAAAGGCTATGGCGTATGGGCTTTAGTGGCACAATATTTGACAAATGCTATTATTGATACTTTAGTTTTGTTTATAACAATAAAATGGAGACCAGTTCTAAAATTTTCTTTTGAGAGATTTAAAACTTTGTTTAAATATGGTTGGAAAATAACTTGTGCAAGTTTAATTGGAACATTATTTGATCAGTTAAGAGGATTAATTATTGGAAAGAAATATACATCGGCCGATTTAGCTTATAATAATAAGGGAGAACAAATTCCATCTTTAATTGCAAATAACGTAAATTCTACACTGGAGTCTGTTTTATTTTCTTCTATATCGAAAGTTCAAGATAATAAAGAGCAAGTCAAGAAAGCAATATCAAGGTTAATGAAGATAAGTAGTTTTATAATAATGCCAATGATGTTTGGACTTTTAGCTATTTCGGAAAATCTTATTAGAATATTATTAACAGATAAATGGATAATGTGCGTGCCTTTTTTAAAAATCGTGTGTGTTCAACAATGTTTTTCTATTTTAAATTCTGTAAATCTTCAAGCTATAAAAGCAATTGGTAGAAGTGATATAACTCTAAAATTGGAATTTGTAAAAAAGCCTATTTATATAGCAATGTTACTTTTAACAATGATGATAAGTCCTTTAGCGATGTGCTTTGGCAATGCTGTATATGCAATAATTGCATTATTTATTAATGCATATCCAAATAAAAAATTATTGAATTATACTTTATTAGAACAAATAAAAGATATAATTGGTTATTTAATTATTTCTATTGTTATGGGAGTGGTAGTTTTACTTATAGGAACAATTAAAATTAATACTTATCTATTGCTTTTTATTCAAATTATATTTGGTATTGTTTTTTATATAGGAATGGCAATAATTTTTAAACTTGATAGCCTTCAATATGTAATAAATTTACTAAAGAATATGGTAAGCAAAAAAAAGGAGGTAGAGTAGTAATGCCTAATTTTATAGAAAAATATAAAATGAAATTTTTAAAATTTCGCCTTTATTATTTGCCTTATGGAAAATTAGAAAGAGAACAAGAAGAAAATAGAAGACATTATATGTGTTATTTATATTTAAAGAAAAAGTATGGAAAATTTTTAGATAGATTACCTATTTATTCTGGAAGTGGAGAATATAGTAACAAGGTATGGTGGTGTTGGCTTCAAGGTGAAGAAAATGCTCCAGACTTGAATAAGATTTGCTTAAAATCATTAAGAGAAAATTTAAAAGATAGAGAAATAATTATTATAACAAAAAATAATTTAAATGATTATATAAAATTACCTGATTTTATAATGGAAAAGTATGAAAATGGATTTATTTCACATACACATTTGTCTGATATAATTAGATTAGAATTATTAATTAATTATGGTGGAACATGGATAGATTCTTCTGTATTATGTACAGATTATAATAGAGATTTTTTTGATAAACCATTATTTGTTTTCCAGAATTTTAAAAGAGGAGATGAATCAATATTATTATCTAGTTGGTTTATTACGGCTGAAAAAGAAAATCCTATTTTAAAAACAACAAGAGATTTGCTTTATGAGTATTGGAAAAATAATAATTTTCTTTTACATTATTATATGTTACATTTGTTTTTTACTTTAGCTACTCAAAAATATCCAGAATTGTGGGAACAGGTTCCAAAGTTTTCGAATATACCAACCCATATTTTACAATTTGAATTTTTAGAGGAATATTCTAAAGAAAGATTTGAACAAATAAAGAAGATGTCTAGTATGCATAAATTAAGTCAAAAAATGGATTTTTCAAAAGCTGGAGATAAATCATTTTGTAAGCATATACTAAAATGTTTATTTTAGTATATATTGAAAAAATTAAGTAATAAATGATATACTAATGGTTGAAAATAACAAATTAAAAAATTGTGGAGGAGCATATATATGTCTAATTTTGTTAAGTATATTATAGTAGCTGTATTAATTTTTTCTTTAATTGCTGTACGGCATTACCTTAATTTTTATTGCAAAAAATAATAATAACGTTATGGAAAAACAAGAGAATATAGAAGAGGGTATTGATTTATATGGCACTTATGATGAAAATGATTTGTATATAGAAGAAGTTCCTACAATTTATGAAGGAGTTGAAATAAATATTCCCACAATAAGTGGATTAAAAGATAAAATAATTGAAGAAAAGATTAATAGTGATATGCAGTCAAAAGTTTTAGAATTAGTCAAAAGCTGTATGTCTCGGAGAACGGTGATGCAACTTTTACTACAAATATACATATAGATGGAAATTTTGCTAACATTATTTCGTTAGACTATAATGTAATAGGATCTAATACCCAAAATAATGACCAAAGAAGTGAGCAAATATTTTTAAATTATAATTTATTAACTGGAGATATTTTAAAGTTTGAAGATATATTTAAATCTGATTCAGATATACTTGAGATTGTAAAAAATGCTTTTTATAAAGATATGGTAAAACGTCAAGACTATTATGAAGAAGAAGAGAAAGAGGATTATTTTGATGAAAATGAATTAATTAATAGAGTTAATACATTTTTCAAAGATGAAAATAAAAATTTTTGTATTAGACCAAGTGCTGTTGTTATAAAAAGTACAGATTACTCTGCAGAAATTGAATTTACTGATATCGCAGATCAAGTTGTGATTTATAATAAATATTTAACAGATGAAAGTATTTTTGAAAATGATAATGTAGGTTATGAAGGTATTTTTGTATGTGCTGATACATCAATTTATCAGTTTTTTGATGACATTGAGTATGGTTATTTAGAAGATAATTTGTGGTACGATATTACGGTTGGGGATACTACTGATGAACAGAGTAGATTAAGTGGAGATGTTCTTGATAACTTTATTGATAGCAAACAAAATATAAAGGATTATACTAAAAGTGAAATAGAAAAATATCGTGATATTTCTAAAAATAATAAAGATAAATTTTATATTTTACTTGCAAAACCTTCAATTTCATTATATAGCAAACATTACTGGGATAGTGAAAAAAGTTCTAAAGATTCAGATTTACTTGAAATAAATACTGGTATAAATACTTATGTAATGGATAAATCTATTTATGAAAATACATATAAAGATAAATTAATTGAAGCTTATAGAAGTAAATATTTTGTCTTAAGAGGAGGAGCAACGATTGAAACAGAATCTGGTGATGGAGTGGATTATACATTAAATGAAAATGTCAAAACTATAAGTCTTAAAACAGGAGAAGAAATGACTTCATTACAAGACATTTTTTACGAAGATAGTGAATATATGAATGTAATTGAAAATCAAATCAAAACTGAGTTGAGAAAATTAAATGCTGATGAATCAAAGTTTGATGAATATATAAAAAATTCTGAGTATAAATTAAAAGATTTTGCAGTATGTGTTTCAATTCCTGATTTACCAGATTTTGAATTGCAAATTGAGTATAATAGCTTTGGTGAATCAATGTTTAAACATTGGTTATAATGTGAAAAGTGATAGGAAAATGTACCTATCACTTTTTTAGTGCTGTGTGGGAACGTTTTTTTATAACTTTATGAATAATGCCGATTATTAATGATATAAAAAATAATGTAGTAATCATTCTGAAGATACTGAAACTTTCGTTTATAACAGGTGTTGAATATGAATAATAATTAAAAGCAGACACCATTTTCCAGCTAAAAAATGTTGTATATTTCATAAAAATATATGTATATATACACGCAAAAATTCCTTGCATAAGTTTACCCCAAAAATATGTTTTCATTGAAAGGTTAGTTTCTGCAACAATGCTTGATACTTGCATATATACTGAAAAACCACCAAAACCTAAGATGAGAGAGACTATTGGCAATAATATTGTGTAATCTATATTGTCTAACATTGCTAATTTTTTTATACCACTTGTAATTTCTAAGATACCATTTAAAATTCCTAAAATTAGGTTATTATTAATACTTTTAAATAATGTATTAGTTAATATTTCGCTTAAGACGGCAAAAAATACTATATATCCACCAATTAGAAGAAGCGTTGAAATACTTTTGTTTATGGCATTTGCCATAACTGTTCCTAAGTTGGATAGATTAATACTATTTGATTTTATGGAAACTTGTGGTATAATATTGGAAGTTGAGTGCCTTTTATAAAATCTAAAGATAATACCAACTGTTATACTTGCTAAAAAATGTGTAAGTAGTAATAAAAGACCAACTTTTTCATCTGCAAACATTCCAATACCTATTGCACCGATTACAAATAATGGGCCAGATGAATTAGTGAAGGCTATTAAACGCTCAGCTTCTTCTTTTGAGCATTGATTATCTTTATATAAATCTGATGCAACTTTTGCACCAACTGGATATCCAGATGTGATACCCATTGCAAGTGCAAAAGCACCTGAACCGGGAACGTTAAATAAAGGCCTCATAATAGGAGTTAAGAATTTACCAAGTATTTGTATAAAATTTGTTGATTTAAGTAATTCAATGCATATAAAAAACGGCAATAAAGATGGAATGACATTATTTACCCACAGCATAAATGCATCATGTGCTGAATTAAATACATCTTTTGAGAAGATGATTGTAAATAATACAATGCAAATTATTATGCAAGGGAATATGTATTTTTTTATATGAATGGTTTTAAAAGTATGTTCTTTTTTCGGAACAATGAAAAAGATTATAGATAATATAATAAAAATTATAAAATATAGCATATTATCACCAGTAAAAATATATGGCAGAAAGGAAAATTATATGATTATTTCTAATGAATGGAAAGATTACGAAATATTAGATATGGCAAATGGAGAAAAACTTGAAAGATGGGGAAATATTATTTTAATTAGACCAGATCCTCAAATAATTTGGAATAAGAAAAGCAAACCTTATTTATGGAAAAATGCTAATGCTCATTATCATAGAAGCAAGAGTGGTGGAGGAGAATGGGAATATATAAAGAATGTTCCAAAATCTTGGCAGATTAAATATAAAGCTTTAACTTTTAATTTAAAGCCAATGGGATTTAAGCATACTGGATTATTTCCAGAACAGGCTGTAAACTGGGAATTTATGATAAAAAAAATTAAAAATGCTGATAGACCTATCAAAGTTTTAAATTTATTTGCTTATACAGGTGGTGCTACAGTTGCTTGTAGTTATGCAGGAGCTAGTGTTTGTCATGTAGATTCATCTAAAGGAATGACAGCTTGGGCAAAAGAAAATGTAGCTTTTTCAAATTTATCAGATAAACCAATTAGATTTATTATTGATGATGTAATTAAATTTGTACAGAGAGAAATAAGACGAGGAAATAAATATGATGCAATTATTATGGATCCTCCTTCTTATGGAAGAGGTGCAAATGGAGAAGTATGGAATATTGAAGATAACCTTTTTAATTTAGTTGAACTTTGTACAAAAGTGTTATCTGATAAGCCTTTATTTTTTTTGATTAATTCTTATACAACAGGACTTGCTTCTTCTATTCTTGCAGATATTTTAAAAATGACTATCCATCAAAAAGGTAAAATAACAAATGGAGAAATTGCTTTACCAATGAAAGATAGTGATATTATTTTACCTTGTGGCATTTATGCTAGGTGGGAAGAATAAATAAAAAAGAGAAGTTGATGATAGTAAATTTAGGCATAAAATTGCCTCGGAATGGAGAATTTATGTTAAAAGTTATTTATGAAGATAATCATATAATTGTTGTAGTTAAGCCATATAATATTCCCTCTCAATCTGATAAAACAACAGATATAGATATGCTTTCATTAGTTAAAGAGTATATTAAAGAAAAATATAATAAACTGGGAAATGTATATGTACGGATTAGTTCATAGATTAGATAGACCAGTTGGTGGAGTGATGGTTTTCGCCAAAACTTCAAAAGCAGCAGCTAGGTTATCTGAAAGTATAAGAAATAAATCGTTTTCTAAAACGTATTTAGCAGTTGCAAATGGATATTTTGAAGAGAAACATGGAGTGCTTGAAGATTATTTATGGAAAAATGAAGCACTAAATATGAGCAAAGTTGTGAGTAGTGATAAACATGGAGCGAAGCTTGCAAGACTTTCTTATGAAGTAATTGAAGAAAAAGATAATTTATCTATGGTTAAAATAAATTTAGAAACAGGAAGACATCATCAAATAAGAGTACAATTTGCAAATTGTGGACATAGTTTATATGGAGATCAGAAATATGGAAATGGACCTTCTAATACTCAAATAGCTTTATGGGCATATAAAATTAGTTTTAAACATCCAGTCAAAGATGAACTTGTAGAGTTTGAGGAACTTCCAATAGGGGATAAAAATTTTGAAAAGTTTTTTATTGAAAAATTGAAAATTTAATTATAAAATTATTATGATTTAAAGATAAATTTATAGTAGAAATTTAAGTTAGAGTATGTTTAAGTAAATTTTATAATTTATTTTTCAACTGTTTTTCCTTTTAAATATTCAAGTTTACCATATGCATTTGAAAAATATAATTTATAACTTTCTAATTCTTGCCATGTTTTACCATATTTTTTATTTATTTGATTAATTCCATATTTTCCGATCACCTATAATGGGATGCCCTATAAATGCTAGATGTGCCCTTATTTGATGTGTTTTTCCTGTTATTAGTTGAACCTCTAGTAAAGAAGTATTGTTATTATATTTTTCTAAAACAGTGTATTTAGTTACTATTTGAGTATATCCTTTCTTTTTTTCATTTGATATAATGACTCTATTATTTTTACTATCTTTAAATAAATATGCTGAAAGAGTTGCTGTCTTTTGCTTTGGGTGACCGTAAACTAAACATTTATAGAATTTATTTATATCATGATTTTTAATCATATTAAGAAGTATTTTTTCACTTTCAGAATCTTTTGCAAAGATTATAAGTCCGCATAGTATTTCTATCTAACCTATGGCAAGGTCTTATAGACTTTGTCTTAAAATAATCATTTACTAATTTGTCTAAGCCTATTTCATTATCTGAAGATTGAACAAGAATTCCTTGAGGCTTATCTATGATTACAATATTTTCATCGTTATATATAATCATATTTTTATTCAAAGTCGCATTTTGACCTAAAAGTACATCATCTTTAATATAAATAGTTATCTCATCACCAATATAAACAGGAACATTATCTGAAATTTTAATACCATTTAATCGAATGTCTTTTTGTCTTAAAGCTTTATAAATAGCACTTTCTGGAACGTTATTAAATTTACTTTTAATATAATTTACTATTTTTTTATTATTTTTATCAACAACTATTTTTCTCATAACACATATTAGTATAATTTATTTATGTTAATATAGCAATATTTTCTTAAAAATATAGACAAATTGATACTTTTCGGTTAAAATATTAGCGAAGAATTTTGAAGATTTATTTGGCAAAGAAGAAGGGATTATTTATGAATATTTGGCATGATATTGATTATAAAAGGATTACACCAGAAAGTTTTACGGCTGTTATTGAGATTTCTAAGGGAGGAAAAAATAAATATGAACTAGATAAGCAAACTGGTATGCTTAGGTTGGATAGAGTTTTATATACATCAACTCATTATCCTGCAAATTATGGCCTTATTCCAAGAACATATGCAGAAGATAATGATCCGTTAGATGTGTTAGTGCTTTGTCAGGAAGCTATAATCCCAATGACTTTGGTAGATTGTTATCCTATTGGAATGATAAATATGATTGATGAAAATGAAAAAGATGAAAAAATTATAGCAATTCCTTTAAATGACCCATCTTTGTCATGTTATAAAGATATTTCAGAATTACCTTCACATTTTTTTGAAGAAATTTCACATTTTTTTGAAATATATAAAGTTTTAGAAAATAAAGATACAGCTATAAAAGAAATAGTTGGAAAAATTGATGCGATAGAGTGTATTAAGTCATGTATGAATCGCTACAAGGAAAAGTTTGAAATGTAAGTAAGAAGGGAAAGTTAGTAAGATGTTTTTTGAAAGTTTTGTTTATTGTTTTTTTTGTGTAGTTTTGACATTGTATTCTATACGGAATGTATAAGAGAACAGGAAAATCTTATGTATTAGCAATATTATCAATGCAAATTATAGCGACTGTTGTGCAGATTATTTCAAAAGTTACGAATATTACAAATATAAATATTGGAGTTCAATTTTTTGTATTTATTTTTGGAATAATAATTCCATTTATATTATTCACTTTTGATTATTTAAAATTTAATATATCAGAATATATAGATTTAAAAATGGGCGATAGAGCTATGAAAAAAAAGAAATACGAAAAAGCAATTAACATATATCAAAAGGCTTTAGCACAAAATTCTAATAATTCTGAAACATATTTTAAACTTGGAATGGCATATAATGCAATGGGCGATAGAAGGACTGCATTTGATAGATTTGCTAAGGCAGTTGAGCTAAATCGTAATGATTATAAAGCATATTACAAAATAGGTGTGATTTTTGATGAAATGAATAAAAAGAAAGATGCTCAAATTGTACTTGATAATGCACTTAGAATTAAACCAGATTATACTGAAGCATCAGTTCTTTTGGCAAATGTTTTATATGCACAAAATAAATTTGATGAGGCTATAGATGTATATAAAGAAGCTATTAAATATGAACCTGAGAATTATGAATTATATTATAATTTGGGAGTTATTCACACCGAAGTAAGAGATTTTAATGATGCTTTAGAATGTTATTCAAAAGTTATAAAACTTAATCCAGAACAATATGAAGCATATTTTAGTATGGGGCAAATACATTTATTAAAAGGTGAATTTGATAAAGCGATAGAGGCATTTAAGAATGCAGCAATTAGTGATGAAATTGCACCTAAAGCATATTATCAAATTGCAAAAGTATATATATTAAAAGAAGATGAAATTTCTGCAGTTGATTTTGTACAAAAAGCAATAGATATAGATCCGACTTTCAGATATAAAGCTGAAAGTGAGCCATTGTTTAGTAACATTAAAGAATATTTAGCAGGAATGCAAATGGTTTCTCAGGCTCAAATGAAGCTTGAACAGGAAGTTAATGAAAAAGTAAAAGAAAAATATGATGAAGAATATAGTCAAGATAACATTAACTTTGATTATATGGATAAATTTAAATCTTAATACAATGGAGGCGTGATAATGAGCGTATTTCAAGCGATTATTTTAGGTATTGTTCAAGGATTGACTGAACTTTTGCCGATATCAAGTTCAGCTCATTTATATGCAATACCTACTCTATGCAATTGGCCACCTATTGGGGATTTTGATGTTGCCTTGCATGCAGGAACGTTACTTGCGATTGGAATATTCTTTTTTAAAGATTGGGTTGAATTGATTAAAGGAGGCTATAGAAAGGTTGTAAAAAAAGAAGACTCATTTGAAGGAAAAATGTTTTGGTATATTGTATTAGCTACTATACCGGGAGGAATTATTGGATTTATTTTAGATAAATATTGCGAAAATATTTTAAATAATCCATTAATTATAGGTCTTGCATTAATTGTTATGGGTATAATTTTATACATAGCTGATAAGTATTCTAAAAATGAGACAGATTACAAAGATATGACTTTGAAGCAAACTTTTATAATTGGTTTATCACAAGCACTAGCATTTATTCCAGGCGTTTCAAGATCTGGTATTACAATGACTACTGGTAGGCTTATGGGGGTTAAAAGAGAAGCTGTTGCCAAGTATTCTTTTATGCTTTCTGCACCAATAGTATTAGCTGCTACGATTTTTAAACTTGGTGATTTTGTATTTAATTGGGCATTTTTTGCTGGTGTTTTTACAAGTTTTATAGTTGGATTATTTGTTATTAAATTTTTATTAAATTACTTGAAAAAAGGCGATTTTAAATGGTTTGCAATTTATAGAATTATATTTGGAATTATTATTTTAGTATTTTTAGTAAAATGGTAAAAGATTATAAGTTAATTTATAGGGCCAAAGATTGTTAGTATGCAATCTCTGGCTTTTTTATATAATAGTCATCTACTAATAAAAAAAATTAATTTTTAATAGTGTTAAGCATATTATTATAATAGACAAGATATGTGAAAGGAGTAAATATGAATTATTGGATATGGTATGCAACTTTAAAAGATATTGGACCAGTAAAAAAACTTAAATTGCTTGAAAAATTTGGGACACCAGAATTTATATACAATGCACCAAATAGTGAGTTAGCTAATATAGAAGGCATTACGGATGAGTTAATAAATAACATAAATATTAGTAAAGATAAAGTTTTAATTAATAAATATGAAAATTATATTAAAAAAAATAAAATACAAATTATTAATATTTTAGATAATGAGTATCCAGAAAAATTGAAAAATATCTATGCTCCTCCAATAACACTTTTTGCAAAAGGAAATATTGAATTATTAAATAAAAATAGCATAGGAATAGTTGGCTCAAGAGAACCTAGTAATTATGGCATAAAGGTTGCTAGAAATATATCAAAAGAATTAAGTGAAAATGGACTTACTATAATTAGTGGAATGGCTAGAGGAATAGATACATATAGCCATATTGGAGCAATTGATGCATCTGGTGAAACTATTGCAGTTTTAGGCTCTGGCTTAGATATTATATATCCAAAAGAAAATACAAATTTATATATTGAAATATTAAAAAAAGGATTAATTATTTCAGAATATATAGTTGGGACAAAACCAGATGCTTGTAATTTTCCACAAAGGAATAGAATTATTAGTGGGTTAAGTGATGGATTACTTGTAGTTGAAGCAAAAAAGCAAAGTGGGACAATGATAACAGTCGATTATTCTTTAGAACAAGGAAAAGAAGTTTATGCCGTTCCAGGAAACATTGATTCTATTACTAGTGAAGGAACAAATAATTTAATAAAAGAAGGTGCTAAAATGGTTACAAGTTCATCAGATATTCTACATGATTTTCATTTTTATTGTTTTAATTGATTTACAATTTTATTTATATATTATATAATTAATGCGTAAATATGTATAGGAGGCTGATAAAATGCCAGGAAAAGAAGATATGAAAGTATCTGAAAAAAATACAAAAAAGAAAAAGAATAAAAAAGGAAAAGGTAAAAAAATATTAAAATATATTCTTTTGACTTTTTTATGGGGAATAGTAATAATATTTGGACTAGGTGTTGGAGTAGTATATTCAATTTTCCAAGGAGCAGGAGAATTACCACTAGAACAATTTGATATAGATAGATTTACAACAATTATTTATGATAAAGATGGTAATGAATATGCTAGACTTGGAACGTCTGAAAACAGAATATATGTTACTCTTTCAGAAATGTCACCATATTTACCAAAGGCTTTTATAGCAATAGAAGATGAAAGATTTGAATCACATTTTGGTATAGATATTAAACGTACTCTTGCTGCCACAGTAAATTATGTTATACATGGCAATTCAGATTTTGGTGGAAGCACAATAACACAACAATTAGTTAAAAAAGTTACAGAAGATGATGGTAGAAATTGGCAAAGAAAGGTTAGAGAAATTGTTAGAGCTATACAATTAGAGCAGAAGATGTCTAAAGATCAAATTATAGAAAAGTATATGAATATAATCTTTTTAGGTGAAAATTCTTACGGAGTTGAGACGGCCGCATATACTTATTTTAATAAGAAAGCAGCAGATCTTTCTATTGCAGAGTGTGCAATGATTGCTGGTCTTGCACAAGCTCCAAGTAGTGTAAACCCTTTTTCAAACTATGAAGCTGCTAAGAAAAGACAATTGTTAGTATTAGAAAAAATGCACGAATTGAAATTTATAACAGATGAACAATATGAAGATGCAAAAACGGAAGAATTAGTATTAAAGAGAGGAAGTTCAAGTTCAGGTGGAAGCAATGATAATTCATATTTCGTTGAAGCAGTAATAGATGCAGCTATAAAAGAATTTCAGGAGCTGTATGACGTTGATGCTAAAAAAGCTGAGCAAATGGTTTACTTAAATGGATATAAAATTTATACTACAGTAGATCCTAATATTCAAGCTATAATGGAAGATGTATATAAAGATGAGAAATACTTTAAACTAAGTAATGGAAAATATGATCCTAACATTCAATCTGCAATGGTTATAATAGACTATGTAAAAGGAAATGTTGTTGGATTAGTTGGTGGAGCTGGAGAAAAAACTACACAAAGAGGTCTAAATAGAGCTACACAATCTAAAAGACCACCAGGATCAACAATGAAACCTCTTGGAGTTTATGGACCAGCACTAGAAAAAGGTGCTGTCACAATTGCAACTGCTTTTGATGATTCTATAACAACTTTTAATATTCCAGGTTCAGAACCATGGACACCAAGAAACAGCACAGGATATCAGGGCTTAATACCTGTAAAAGAAGCAATTTATCGTTCTTCAAATATTGTTGCTGCAAAAGTATTTGTTGAAAAAGTTGGAACGGAATATTCAAGAGAGTTTTTGAAAAAACTAGGAATAACTACCTTAACTAATAAAGATGTTAATGGAGGAAGTTTGGCATTAGGTGGAATGAGTGACGGTATTATACCACTTGAACATGCAGCAGCTTATGGAACATTTGCTAATAACGGTATATATATGGAGCCTAAATTATATACTAAAATATTAGACAAAGAAGATAATGTAGTTGTAGAAAAAATTAGTGATGTAAGACAAGTAATGTCAAAACAAAATGCTTATTTGTTGACTACTTGTTTGCAAGCGGTTGTAACTTCAGGTACTGGTGGTGAAGCTGCTATACCTAATATGACAGTGGCTGGTAAAACGGGAACGACAAACAGTTCTAATGATAGATGGTTTGCTGGATATACTCCATATTATGTTGGCTCAGTTTGGGTTGGATATGATACTCCTAAAAATATAAGTATGTCTGGTAACCCAGCAGCTAAAATATGGCAGGCTGTTATGAAAAGAGTTCATGAAGGATTAGAAAATAAGTCTTTTGCAAAACCTTCAGGACTTGTAAGTTATGAAGTATGTAAAGACTCAGGAATGATTCCAACTGATTTATGCAGAAATGATCCAAGAGGAAGTAGAGTTACAACAGCATTATTTGTAGAAGGAACACAACCTAAAGAAGAATGTACAATGCATATTAGTGTCCCTGTTTGTCCAGACAGCTATAAATTGATGAATTCTACTTGTATGAGAACTGTATCACCTGTAAACAGGGTTTTCTTAAATAAAGAATATGCAGAAGTTCCAAACCCATTGCCAAAAGATTATGCATATATAAAGCCAAAAGATTATTGTACTGTTCATGGTGGTGGCATTATCCCAGATGATGAGTGGCTAGATGATTATCCATCAAGTTATGATCCAAATGATGAAAACGAAAACGATAAACAAGACAATGAAACTGGAAATGGAAATGAAACTGAAAATGACAATAAAAGTGAAACTGGAAATGATAATATAAATGACAGTAAAAATGACGTAAATGAAAATAAAAATAATAATGAAGGCTCAACGACGAATAAAACACCAACTGATACTGATAAAAAGGATAATGAATCAGATGACAAGAAAAACGACAATAGATATAATATAGATGGCGAGCCAGATTGGTTAAATAGTTATTAAATACAATTTAAGCGAATTTTGAAATATAATATTTATAAATTATGATTATAACGAAAGAGAGAGGTAGATATGTTATGGTTAAAAAAATTGGAATACTTACAGCAGGTGGAGATTGTCCAGGATTAAATGCAGTTATTAGAGGTATTGTGAAAACTGCTGAATATCAAAATGTTGAAACTTATGGTTTTTTAGAGGGCTATAAAGGATTATATGAAAATAATTTTATAAAACTTGATGCTGCAGTAACTTCAGATATTATTGCGAAAGGTGGTACAATACTTGGCTCTAACAATAAAACAAATATTTTTGCAATGCCTGTTAAAGCAGAAAATGGAAATGTTGTTTTTGAAGATAAATCTTATGAAGTAGTGGATAGATTAAAGAAAGATAATTTTGATTGTTTAATAATTATTGGTGGAGATGGTTCTTTAAAATCGGCAAGAGACTTTATGAGAAGAGGATTAAATGTTATAGGTGTTCCAAAAACTATAGATAATGATGTTCCATATACTGATGTAACATTTGGATTTTATACAGCTGTTAATGTTGCTACAGAGGCTATTGATAGAATTAAAACAACCGCTGAATCACATGGAAGAGTATTAGTGCTTGAAGTAATGGGAAGATATGCTGGATGGATAGCCCTTGCTGCTGGAATTGCAGGTGGAGCAGATACAATATTAATTCCAGAAATACCTTATAAACTTGAATCTGTGGTTGAAAAAATAAATCAAAGAAAAGAAAAAGGAAAAAATTATAGTATAATTGTTGTTGCAGAAGGTGCTAAACCTTTAGGTGGAGATGTTGCAGTAAAGAGTATTGTATCAGATAGTCCTGATGCAATTAGATTAGGTGGAGCTGGTGAATATGTTGCTAAAGAAATAGAAAGATTAATTGGTCAAGAAGCAAGAAGTACTTCATTAGGCTATATTCAAAGAGGTGGAGATACAATTCCATATGATAGAATACTTTCTACAGAATATGGTTCTATGGCAATGAAAATGGCCTATGAAGAAAAGTTTGGAAATATGGTTACTTTATTAAATGGTAAAATAACTTGTGTACCTCTTGAAGAGGTAGCAGGAAGAAATACAGAAATAGGAGCTAGTTCATCAAATATAAAAACTGTTGATTTACATGGAGATATGGTTGAAACAGCCAGAAGAGTAGGAATTTGTTTAGGAGATTAGAGGTGTAGGTTTAATGAACAAAGACCTTGAAGAATTTAAAAATTATATAAAAGGGAAATATGTAGCTATAATAGGTATGGGAGTAAGTAATACACCACTTATACGCTATCTTATGGATCTTGATGCTAATATAACTGTTTTTGACAAAAAAACAAAAGATGAATTAGATGCTTCTCTTTGTGAAGAATATGCATTACAAGGTGTTAAATTTTCTTTGGGAGAAAATTATTTAGACGAATTAAATGGATATGATATTATTTTTAGGTCTCCTAGTATGAGACCTGACCATCCTGCTCTTGAAAAAGAATTGAATAGAGGAGCAATTTTAACGTCTGAAATAGAAATGCTTGTTGATTTATGTCCAGGAAAAATTATAGGTATAACTGGTAGTGATGGGAAAACGACAACATCAACTTTAATATATAAATTCTTAGTTGAAGAAGGATATAATTGTTATTTAGGTGGTAATATTGGAACACCTTTGTTTTCAAAAATTGATGAAATGAAACCAAGTGATTATATTGTTCTTGAATTAAGTAGTTTTCAATTAATGAGTATGAAAAAAAGTCCTAATATATCTGTTATTACTAATATTTCACCTAATCATTTAGATGTACACAAGAGTTATCAAGAATATATAGATGCAAAAGAAAATATTTTTAAATATCAAGGTAAAGATGATGTTTTAATTTTAAATTATGATAATGACATAACTAGAAATATGGCAAGTAGAGGAAATGGAAAAGTTAGATTATTTAGTACCAAAGTAAAGTTAGATGATGGGGTTATAATTGATAATGGAATGATTAAAGTGTCGAAAGGAAAAGTTAGAAAGCAGATTATAAATATTGATGATATATTATTAATGGGAAATCATAATATTGAAAATGCTTGTACTGCGATAGCTGCTGTTTATGATTTAGTGAAACCTCAGTCAATTGTTCAAGTTTTAAAAACATTTAAAGGTGTTGAACATAGAAATGAATTTGTTAGAGAGTTAAATGGAGTAAAATGGTATAATGATTCTATTGGAAGCAGTCCAACAAGAACGATAGCTGGTTTACTAAGCTTTAAAAACAAAGTAATATTAATTGCTGGTGGTTATGATAAACATTTAGATTATACGGATTTAGGTAAGTGTATAGTTGATCATACAAAAATGATTATTTTAATGGGTCAAACAAAAGAAAAAATAAAAACAGCAATTTTACAAGAAATTGAAAAAAGAGATGAAAATATTGAACTACCATTAATTGAATGTAATTCATTAGAAGAAGCTGTTAATTCAGCATTTAATTATTCTACAAAAGGAGATATTGTACTCTTTTCACCAGCTAGTGCTAGTTTTGATATGTTTAAAAATTTTATGGAAAGAGGAGATAAATTTAAAGAGTTGGTCAATGAATTAAAATAGTGTAGCGTAAATAAAAAATGTCAAAAAAACTTGAAAGTTTTTGAATAAACATATAAAATAATATTCAAAGTAAAAGTAACTTTTGTATCATTTGCTATGTGCAGGTTACAATTAAAAATATTTTAATGCATAACAAAAGAAGAAAAGAGGGTCTAATATGAACTTTTTTAAAAAGTTTGGAATTTCATTTGCAAACAAAAAAAATAAATATTTACCTGAAACCACTAATTTAAAGGATGAACAAAATGCGTTTTTTGTACCCAATAATGATAATGTATATAAAACGCTTGCTACTTTTGACCTTAAAATAGAAAGCCCAAAATATGAAGGAGCTATTCCTGAAGCAACGATTAAATTTTATCCTTTAAAATAAAGTCACTTGTAATTTTTTGGAATTTGTTGACAAAATGAGAAAAATATTATATAATTTTCCAAGTTGACGAGTATTCTAAAACTTATTCAAGTTAATTATAATAAATACATAAATCTAGGGGAGGGAAATATAATGGCACAACCAAAAAGAAGATGGTCTAAAGCTAGAACTGCTTTAAGAAGATCAACTTGGAAATTAGAAAAACCTAATTTAGGAGAGTGTTCTCATTGTCATGAACCAGTTCAACCACATAGAGTTTGCAAGAACTGTGGATATTATGACGGAAGAGAAGTTATTTCAAAGAAAGAAGAAGCTTAAAAATTGTTAATTAAAAGAGATGTCCTGATATTAAAAAATGGTTGGGGCATCTTTTCTATTCTTTAGTTCAGATGAAAAAGGAGCGAGACAAAATGAAGCATATAATTAAGGAAGTTCTTCCAGAAAGCATTGCAGAGGAATTAAATATAGAGGCTGGAGATTATTTAGTATCAATTAATAATGAAGAAATAAAAGATATTTTAGATTATAAATTTCAAATTTTTGATGAATATATTATTGTTGTAATTGAAAAAGCAAATGGTGAAAAATGGGAACTAGAGATTGAAAAAGAAGAGAATGAAGACTTAGGAATAATTTTTCCAGAGCAATTAATTGAAAAGCCTAGAAGCTGTGCAAATAAATGTATTTTTTGCTTTATGGATCAATTGCCTTCAAGTGTTCGAGAAACATTGATTTTTAAAGATGATGATTTTAGACTATCTTTTATCACAGGAAACTATGTAACACTTACAAATTCAGGTTATAAAGATTTAGACAGAATTATTAAATATCATTTAAGCCCTATTAATATATCTGTTCATGCCACAGACCCAAAGGTTAGAATTATGATGCTTAATAATAAAAATGCATATAAAGTTATGGAATATATAGAGTATCTTACTCAGCATAATATAAATATAAATGCACAAATTGTACTTTGTCCTGAAATTAATGATGGGAAGGTATTAGATAAAACGATTGAGGATTTATCTAAATATGCACCAATCCTTCAATGTATTGCTATTGTGCCAGTTGGCCTTACAAAATATAGAGAGAATTTATATCCATTAAAAACATTTGATAAAGATGGAGCAAGAAGAACTATAGAACAAGTACATAAATGGCAAGTTAAGTTTAAAAAGAAATTTGGAATTAATTTAGTCTATTTAGCAGACGAATTTTATATTAAAGCAGAAGTTAAAATCCCTGATTTTAAAGAATATGATGAATTTTATCAATTAGAAGACGGAATAGGAATGTTGGCATATTTTACTAAAGAATTTAATAATTATTTAAGATATTTTAAATCTAAAACAATTAATAAAACAGTATCAATAGCAACTGGCAAAATTGCATATAATTTTATTCGCGATAAAATGGACGAATTGGAAGAAAAATTTAAAGGATTGAAAGTTAATGTATATCCAATAGAAAATACCTTTTTTGGACCAGAAATAACGGTTACAGGTCTAATTACTGGTGGAGATTTAATTAATCAATTAAAAGATAAAGATTTAGGGGAATATTTGATATTAACGAGTAATATGCTGAAAGATGATGAAGATGTTTTTTTAGATGATGTAACTTTAGATGAGGTGTCAAATAAATTGAATACTAAAATAGTTGTAAATAGTAGTGGAGGAAAAGGAATTATAAAGGCAATTTTAGGAACAATTGATAAATCGGAGAAAATAGGTTAAATAAAATTTTAAATGCCCGTTTTACATAAAGAAAGGTCATTTAGTAATGGACGAAAAGTAATACATTGTCAAAGGAAGAAATGTATAAAATGAACTAGCTACGTGAAAAGGCTTCTTTATGCCATTTCTGTAATTGTACAATGTGATGTAATATATTAAAATGTTGAAAGGCGGTAGCGCATTTGTGCTAACCGCCTTAATGATGGTATAATATAGTTGTCTGCTTGTTGTTTGTTAGGAGAAAATAAATGGAAATAGAGCATAAACCTAATAAACATCTAACATATGAAGAAAGAAATTTTATTGAAATCGGATTAAACAAAGGAAGAAATTTTACAGAAATAGGTGAAGACATAAATAAGAATAGAAGGACAATAGCTAGAGAAGTACAGCAACATAGATTTAGGAAAAATCCAGGAGGCTTCAATAATTCTAAAAATTTATGCAAAAATAGACATGAGTGTAAAAAATTTGATTGTACGAAAGAAAAAGAGTGTTACGAAGAAGAAATATGTTATGGATTAACAGGAGCACCATATGTATGTAACGGATGTGAACAAAAGAATAAATGTAGAAAAATAAAATATTACTACTATGCAAAATTAGCTAACGATGAATATAGTGAAAAGCTAAAAAAATCTAGAGAAGGAATAAATTTGTCAAAAGAGGAAGCATATGATATAGACACATTAATAACCCCTTTGATAAAGGAAAAGCATCAAAGTATAAGTCATATATATGCAAATCATCCGGACGAAATAAGTTTTTCAAGAACGACGATGTATAACTATGTAGATTTAGGAGTATTTTCGTTTAGAAACATTGATTTACCAAGGAAAGTAAAATACAAAAAGAGAAAAGAAAATGAGAAACAAAGAATAAGAAGAGAAACAGCGATACGAAAAGGAAGAACATACGAAGACTATAAAGAATACATAGGAAAACATCCAGAAAGTTCAATAGTAGAAATGGATACAGTCGAAGGAGTAAAAGGAGGGAAGGTATTTTTAACTTTAATTTTCAGACAAAGTAAATTTATGTTAATATACTTAATGGATCATAAAAATATAGAAAGTGTAGAAAAAGCATTCAAAAAGATAAAAGATATACTAGGACTAGAAACATTTAAGAAAGTATTTGAAGTAATATTGACAGATAATGGGTCAGAATTTTTTAATCCAATGAGTATAGAAAAAGATGAAGAAGCAGGAGAAATAGTAAGTCATGTATTTTATTGTGATCCAGGAGCTTCGTGGCAAAAAGGAGCAATAGAAAAGAATCATGAATATATAAGATATGTGTTACCAAAAGGAAGTTCATTTGATAAATTAACTCAAGAAAAAACAAATATATTAATGAGTAATATAAATAGTACAAGCAGAGATACATTAAACGGAAAAACACCGTATGATGCAGCGTTGTTAATTTTAGATGAAGAAACACTAAGAAAATTAGGAGTCATAAAAATAAAAG
>CAYNYD010000003.1:0-30185 GCA_964401375.1 uncultured Eubacteriales bacterium
ATTGTATTTGAAAATAAAAAATTTTTTATATTGCATAGCAGAGATAGTAATGCTACAATATTAATAAAGAGTGTAAACTCTTGAGCGATATTAAAATGGTTAGGTAATTTCCAAATCAAGATGTGTATGTTAAATATGTACAGGTTAATAAAGCAAAGTCTTATTTATTTATATATTTAACAAGCAATTTCTGTCGATTGTTATGGATCGTGAATTTGCTTTTTAATAAAGAGCGTGTATGAAAAAAGTATATAAATTTGTATAAGTGAGAAAAAAGCTTGTATGGAGTGTATGCTTTCTAAGCAAAATGCTGTGTTAATATTGCAATGAAGCAGTATCAGATAACGACATGTGTTTAAACAAAAAACCAGGAAATTGAGTGTTATTGCTATATAAATAAAAATTTTATTTGATTTTGTTTTAACAATGGATTTTAAGATAATTTCAAAGTCATTGTATAAAATTGTGTTAAACACAAGAAGCAATAGAAACACACTCAACTGGGTGTGATTTTTTTTGCCATTTTAAATGTATACATAAATTTATCATTGACCATTATTCTTAACGGTGGTATAATCTGAATGTACTAAGTTAGTTAAGGAAACCAAAATAATTATGGAGGTGAATTTATTGCTAAATCTATTGACTTTTATGTTGATTGCTAATAATGAGTTTATCTTGTTAAGCGATTACGGAGTAAGACGAGATTTATTATATGATTTAGCGAATAGGTGTGGTTTCAAAGTCATTGAACGGACAAAAAAGGGGCAAAAATATTTTAGATTAAAAAAAGTAAACATTCCGTGTGAAAGGCTTTATACTAGGAGCGAAAAAAACACTTTTAATTATGTGGATATAGCGGATCTACATATTGGACATCCTGATTGTGATATTAATAAATTGAAAATTTTCTTAGAAAGTGTAGCATTGAAAGGAATTGATTACGTTTTTATTGCTGGAGATATATTTGAAGGGATTCCAGATATAGAACGTGAACATCTTAGAAATCTGGTGAATAATAAGACCAAAATTAAAAGTGAATTTGAACGGCAACTTGATATTGCGTATAGATTATTTAGAAATATTCCACTTAATATAATGGCGATTCCAGGTAATCATGATTTTACTTTTGATTTTTTAGGAATAAATAATCCTCTTAAAAAGCTGGAAGGTGCTTTGAAATCAGAAGAGTGCAATTTTAAAGCTTATGATAGCTATATTCAAGATTTTGAAATTGCAGGAGTAGTCAAGCGTATGATGCACTTGGAACATTATTTTATACCGACCAATGTGTATCCAGCAATACATCGTTTGTATGAATTTGCTCAGAACGATGAACTTATGTCAAGATGTGTTGATGGAGTAAAAAGACCTGTAAGATTTCTTCATTGTGGTCATATTCACAAGATGGCTGAATTATATGATTCTGAACATATGATTTTTGTATCTCAGCCTGGTTCATTCATAAAAGGTCAAAACTTTTATATGCCGTATATTAATGTTAAAGGTGAAGTGCTTGAAGATTTACGTGTGCTGAGAAGCTAGTAAAGTAAAAAGGCTGAGTTGGGAGAAATCTTAACTTAGCCTTTTAAAATTGATTTTTTTTGTGATTTTATTGTATATGCTAAGTTATTTATGGTATTATTGTCTTATTCAGGAGGAATGGTTATGAAATTTTTTATTATCTTACTTAGTAAATTTATTTATTGGGTTGGAAAATTAGTCGGTAAGGGAAGTAGTTTACCAGGTAAAATTGCCTTAAAACTTGATAAAAATATATTAAAGAAAATTAAATTGCCTGAGAACATTGTTGTTGTTACTGGTAGTAATGGAAAAACTTCAACAGTTGAAATGATATATAAAATACTATCTAATTCTGGATTTTCTGTTGGTTGTAATTTAGAGGGATCTAATCAAACTGAAGGGGTTACGACAATGATACTTAGAAATTCAAATTTAAAAGGTGAAGTAAAAAAAGATGTTCTCGTTATTGAAAGTGATGAAAGATATTTAAGACATACATTGAAAAATTTTAAAGCAAAATATTTAGTTGTAACAAATTTATATAGAGATCAAATGACGAGAAATGGTCATCCTGAAGTTATTTATGATATTATCAATGAAGCCATAGATAATGATATGCATTTGATTTTAAACACAGATGATCCACTATCTTCGCTTTATGGTTATAAAAGAGAGAATGTTACATATTTTGGAATGAATAAAAATGCTTTATCTAAAGAAGAAAATTTTAGTGCTTATAATGATGGAAAATATTGCCCAAATTGTAAAAGTGTAATGAATTATGATTATTATCATTTTAATCATATCGGAAGCTATAAATGTCCAAAGTGTGGCCATTGTAGAAAAGAGCCAGATTTTGCAGTTACTGATTTAGACTTAAATAAAGGCGAGATTGTAATAAACAATAAATATAAAATATCAATGACATTAAAAAGCATTTATAATGCATATAATTTACTTGCTGCTTTTGCAGTCGCAAAACTTTTAAACGTTGATGAAGAAAAAATAGTTAGCATATTAACTGAATATGTTGCAAGTAATGATAGAATTCAAAAATTTGATATTAATGGCCATGAAGGTATGCTTTTAACATCTAAACATGAAAACTCTATTTCATATAATCAGTCTTTAACTTATATTATAAATCAAGCTAAACCATGTACTGTAGTTTTAATAATTGATGCAGTAAGTAGAAAATATTTTACTAGTGAAACTTCATGGATATGGGATATTGATTTTGAACTTTTAAAAGATGATTGTGTAAAAAAAGTTATATTAGCAGGTAAATATGTTAATGATTTAGCAGTCCGTTTTGAATATTCGGGTATTGATATGGGAAAGGTTTCAATGTTCATGGACTTAGATGAAATGATGAAAGAAACAAAAGAAAATTCTATTGGAGATGTATATGTAGTTACTTGTTTTTCAGACAGAATGAAGTTTATGGATAGGAGGTAACTTTTATGGAACTAAATATTTTGCACTTATATTATGATATTTTAAATTTATATGGTGAATATGGAAATGTTGTAATATTAAAAAAACATTTGGAAGACCAAGGCTTTAAAGTTAATTTAGATAAAAAAACTATTGGTGATGAAATTGATTTTAACAAGCACAATTTTATTTATATGGGAGCTGGCACTGAGAAGAACCTTGATTTTGTTTTAGAAGATATAAAAAAGCATACTGTGGAGATAAATCGTGCAATTGAAAATGAGAAAGTTTTTTTAGCTACAGGTAATAGTTTTGAATTATTCGGAAAAAATATTGACAAACAAGAAGGAATGTGTATATTTGATTATGAAACAGAGAGATTACCAGATAGAATTACTTCTGATATTATTTATAGAAGTGAGTTCTTTGAAAATAAAATAGTTGGATTTGTAAATAAAATGACTAAAATGTATCATAATATGTCGCCACTTTTTGAAGTCGAATTTGGAGTGGGTGAAAATGAAAGAAATGATTATGAAGGAGTAAAATATATTAATTTCTATGGGACTCATATTTCTGGACCAATTCTTGCTAGAAATCCAGAAATTTTAAAAAAATTAGTTATGAAAATCTGCAAAAATGCAGACAAAAAATTTGAGTATAAAGAGATTGAATACCCTTATGAAAAGGCTGGTTACGATTTAGTATTGAGTGAGCTTGAGAAGAGGAAAGTTAATCAAGAACATTAAATTTTTCTACTTTATTTGACTAGGAAATTAAAAATTAATGATGTACATAATAGATTGCTTTAAATATGTTTAATTTAGTCGAAAATTTTTATGAATATAATGATTGAAAATTTAAATTTGTAATGCTATGATTGAGTATGGAGTTTGTGAATATTTTTTACTAATGAGGAGGTAATATTTTGTATATTAATCATGAAATAGTAGATAGTGTAGATAAACTAAAAAATGCAATTGAAAAAGTTAAATCTTCACAAAAAAAATTTTCTACTTATACACAAGAACAAGTTGATAAAATATTTTTTGAAGCAGCAATAGCCGCAAACAAAATGAGAATTCCACTTGCCAAAATGGCAGTCGAAGAAACTAAAATGGGTGTTGTTGAAGATAAGGTTATAAAAAATCATTATGCATCGGAGTATATTTATAATGCATATAAAAATACAAAAACGTGTGGAGTAATAGAAGAAAATGGTTCTTATGGATATAAAAAAATTGCAGAGCCAGTTGGAATTATTGCAGCAGTTATTCCGACAACCAATCCAACATCTACAGTTATATTTAAAACTTTAATTTCATTAAAAACTAGAAATGGAATTATAATTAGTCCACATCCTAGAGCAAAGAAATCTTCAATTGAAGCTGCAAAAATTATATTAGAGGCAGCAGTTAAAGCAGGAGCACCTGAAGGAATAATTGATTGGATAGATGTTCCGTCATTAGAACTTACTAATACTGTTATGAAAGAATCAGATTTAATATTAGCAACAGGTGGACCAAGTATGGTTAGTGCTGCTTATTCAAGTGGAAAACCTGCACTTGGTGTTGGAGCAGGAAATACGCCTGCTATTATAGATGATTCAGCAGATATTATATTGGCAGTAAATTCTATAATTCACTCAAAAACTTTTGATAATGGTATGATATGTGCTTCTGAACAAGCTGTTATTGTATTAGAAGGAATATATGAAAAAGTAAAAGAAGAATTTAATAAAAGAGGTTGCTATTTCTTAAATGATGAAGAAAAAAATAAAGTTAGAAAGACTATAATTATAAATGGTGCAGTTAATGCTAAAATTGTAGGACAAACTGCACATACAATAGCTGAACTATCTGGAATTGATGTACCACAAAATACAAAAATTTTAATTGGAGAAGTAGAAAGCACTTCGGTATCAGAAGAATTTGCTCATGAAAAGTTATCTCCTGTTTTAGCTATGTATAAAGCAAAAGATTTTGATGATGCACTTGAAAAAGCATTTGAATTAGTTAATGATGGTGGACGTGGTCATACATCATCAATATATATTAATACCACAACTGAAAAAGAAAAATTAAGATTATTTGAAACGAGAATGGAAACTTATAGAGTGCTTGTTAATACACCATCTTCTCAAGGAGGAATAGGTGATATATATAATTTTAAATTATCACCTTCACTTACTCTTGGGTGTGGAAGCTGGGGAGGAAACTCGGTATCTGAAAATGTTGGAGTAAAACACTTATTAAATATAAAAACAGTTGCAGAAAGGAGAAATAATATGCTTTGGTTTAGAGCGCCAGAAAAAATATATTTGAAAAGAGGTTGCATACCTGTTGCACTTCAAGAATTAAAAGATGTTTATGATAAGAAAAAAGTTTTTATTGTAACCGATTCGTATTTATATACGACTGGTTTTACAAGATGTGTAACTGACAAATTAAATGAACTTGGTATTGAATATACAGTATTTTCAAACGTAGAATCAGATCCATCGCTTGCGTGTGCAATTGAAGGGGCAAAAATAATGAGTGAATTTAAACCAGATTGTATTATTGCACTTGGAGGTGGAAGCCCTATTGATGCTGCTAAAATAATGTGGGTAATGTATGAACATCCAGAAGTAGATTTTATGGATATGGCAATGAGATTTATGGATATAAGAAAACGTGTTTATACTTTTCCAAAGATGGGAGAAAAAGCTTATTTTATAGCAATACCAACGTCAGCAGGCACTGGTTCGGAAGTAACTCCTTTTGCAGTTATAACAGATCAAGAAACAGGAGTAAAATATCCTCTTGCCGATTATGAATTGATGCCAAATATGGCAATAGTTGATGCAGATATGATGGCAAACTCACCAAAAGGCTTAACAGCAGCTGCTGGAATTGATGCATTAATTCATTGCTTAGAGGCTTATGCATCAATGATGGCAACTGATTTTACAGATGGGCTTGCCCTTAAAGCAATGAAAAATATTTTTGAATATTTGCCTAGAGCATATCAAAATGGAGCAAATGATATGGAGGCAAGAGAAAAAATGGCATATTCTGCAACTATGGCAGGAATGGCTTTTGCCAATGCTTTTTTAGGTGTATGCCATTCTATGGCTCATAAACTTGGTGCATATCACCATTTACCACATGGAATTGCAAATGCACTTTTAATCTCTGAAGTATTAAGATTTAATAGTGAAGAAGTTCCAACTAAAATGGGTACATTCCCACAATATGATCATCCTCATACACTTAGAAGATATGCCGAAATTGCTGAATATCTTGGACTTGGTGGAGCAAATGATAATGAAAAATTGGAAAATTTAATCAATAAAATTGAAGAATTAAAAGATAAAATTGAAATTAAAAAGACTATTAGAGATTATGGAGTAGATGAAAAATACTTCTTAGACACATTAGATGAAATGACAGAAAAAGCTTTTGACGACCAATGTACAGGAAGTAATCCAAGATATCCACTTTTAGATGAAATAAAGAATATGTATTTAAAAGCATATTATGGGGGTGATAGGTAATGAACTTTGAAGAGATTATAGCAGAAAGACCAACAAAAACAGTATACAAAGATAATGGGAGAACTATAAAACTATTTGTAGAAAATTATTCAAAATCAGATATATTAAATGAGGCTGTAAATCAAGCAAGAGTTGAAGAAACGGGGTTGAATGTACCAGAACTTATAGAGGTTACCAAGATAGAAAATAGATGGGCTTTGATTTCTAGACATATAGAAGGAAAAACATTAGATACTTTATTAAAAGAAAATTCTGATAAAGAGGATGAGTATTTAAATATATTTGTAGATAATCAACTAAATATATTAAATAAAAGGGCTCCTTTGCTTGGAAGGATTAAAGATAAAATGAAAAGAAAAATTACAAATGCAAAAAATATTGATGAAAATATACGATATGATTTATTACAAAGATTAGAAGGAATGCCAGTGGAAGATTCAGTTTGCCATGGGGATTATAATCCTTCAAATGTAATTATAAAAGATGATGGAACAATTTATACAATAGATTGGTCGCACGTAACTCAAGGTAGTCCTGTATTTGATTCGGCAAGAACATATTTGCTTTTTAATATGGATAATAAAGTAGAACTTGCAGATAAGTATTTAGACTTGTTTTCAAAAAAATCAGGTGTACCAAATAGAGAAATTTTAAGATGTGTTCCAATAGTTGCTGCAACGCAAAAAACTAAAGGGAAAGAGGAAGAGCAGGAATTTTTAGAAAAATGGATTGATGTAATAGATTTTCAATAAAAATTTAATTATTATCAAAATTTATTCTTTTTTACTGTCTTTTTTTCTTAAACCTTGACAATTTCCTAAAGTTACTTGTATAATACAAGCATAACGACTTGCAGGAGGTAGTAGTTTGGTGGAATCAAAACTTAATCTTGAAATTGACGCTGAAATAAATAAACAAAATGAAGAAGATAAGTCATATATATTAAATATAAAAAAAGGTGATGAAGATTCTTTAAATAAAATTATGGAAAAATATAAAAGTCTTGTATATTCCAGAGCTAAATCTTTTTTTATAATAGGTGCTGAACAAGAAGACATTATACAGGAAGGTATGATTGGGCTATTTAAGGCAATTAAAGGCTTTGACTTTGATAAAGATGTTACATTTAAATCTTTTGCTGACTTATGTATTAAAAGGCAAATTATTACAGCTATAAAAGCTTCGACTCGCCAAAAACATATTCCTCTAAATTCTTATTTGTCGTTAAATAAGAGTGCATTTGATGAGGAAACAGATAGGGAAGTTATTGAACAACTTGATATGGATATGATTCCTGATCCATTGGAAACTATAACAAAAAAAGAAACATATAAAAGTTTAAACCTTAAAATGTCTGAAATTTTAAGTGGTTTTGAACAACAAGTTTTTAATGAATATTTAAATGGTGAGTCTTATGCTCAAATAGCTACTAAGCTTAATACACATCCAAAGGCTGTTGATAATGCAATTCAAAGAATAAAGAAAAAAGTTGAAAAACATATAGGCGAGGATGAGAGAATATAATTATATGCTTCCATAGCTCAGCTGGCAGAGTGCATCCTTGGTAAGGATGAGGTCACGGGTCCGACTCCCGTTGGAAGCTCCATATAAGCATCTTAATTCAAAAAATTTTTTTGGATTAGGATGCTTATTTCCGTAAGAAATTTTATTTATATAGATAAGTAGGCAGAATGAAATTTTGCCAAAAGGCTTGAAATCAACGGAATTTTAAACTATAATTTAATCATGATTATTTGAATAACATATACAAACTTTTCAAAAAAGTGTTTTACACAAAAAAGATTTTTCTATGTTAAAATTGAATTGGAGGGGTTTTTATGGGTTTAATTAAAGCAGCTGCTGGTGCTATAGGAAGTACTTTAAAAGATCAATGGAAAGATGCTATTAGGTGTGATGAAATGGAAAATGAAGTCTTAATGAAAAAAGTTACTACCAAGACGGGTGTTATTACTAAAGGTAGTGCAATTGTTGTTGCACCAGGCCAATGTGCAATAATTTATGATAATGGTAAAATTATTGATGCGACTGCTGAAGATGGACTTTATACATTTGATGATTCTTCATCACCATCATTTTTTGGTGGACAATTTGGTGAAGTATTTAAAGAAATGTGGACAAGATTTACATATAGTGGAGTAAGTCAAAAACAACAAGCTGTATTCTTCTTTAATTTAAAAGAAATAATAGAAAATAAATTTGGCACTCCAGCACCTGTTCCTTATCAAGATTGGTCACATCCAATACCAAATCAAATGACTGGAAAAATGCAACCTTTAAGAGTTGAATTAAAATGCTTTGGCAAGTATACATTCAAAATTGATAATCCGGCACTTTTCATGAAGGAAATTGCTGGAGTAGCTGACGAATATAGAAAAGATGATATTGTTGAACAAATTAGAGCCGAAGTTATTGCTTCTTTCCAAAATGTGCTTAATGAATTAGGTAATTCGGTACATCAAATACCTGTTTTGGAATTACCAAGCCAAACTGATGAAATTAAGCAAATTATGGATGAAAAAATATTTGATGAGCCTATTAGACAAAGAGGTTTGAAGATTGCAAGTTTTGTTGTTGAATCAGTTACTCTTGATGAAGAATCTGAGAAAAAGATTGATAATTATGAACTTGCTTCAAACGCATATATGCAACAAGGTAAATTGGTTGGCTCATATGCTAATGCTGTAGAGAATGCTGCTAGTAATTCTAATGGAAGTATGAGTGGCTTTATGGGTGTAGGAATGGTTAATGCAGCTTCTGGTGGAATGATGGGTGGCGTTACTCAAAATATGTTTAGTTCGCAGGCAACTGAGACTTCGAGACAAATTACTAATCAAGCTTTAGAAGATGAAAAAGCAGCAAAAGAAGCAGAAACAAAAAAAGCAGAGGAAGAAACTAAAAAAGTTGAAGAACAACAAAATAACAATAATGAATGGACTTGTCCAAATTGCAATGAAACAAGGGTTGGAAAATTTTGCCCAGAATGTGGAGCTAAGAAACCAGAAGAACCTAAAAAAACATTTTGTCCAAATTGTGGAAAAGAAGTATTATCAACTGCAAAATTTTGTGATGAATGTGGGCATGCTTTGAAATAAAGAATTTTAGAATAGTTTGATTATAAATATTTTAAAAAGACTAAGAACAATTATTTGAATGTTTTTAGTCTTTTTTTATTTGAACATAATACTTTTTTCTTGACTTAATATTTAGCAGTGATAGACTTTAAGTATTAGGGAGGGGGAAAAAATATGAATAAAAAAATTATGTTGACAGTAATTGCCATCTGTGCTACAATTATTCTTGTTGGTTGCAAGAACGGAAACCTTAATAATTCTTCGGACAGTGGAGAATTGAATTATAATTCTTCTGGAGAGGGCTTAGGAGTGAATGAGCCATTGAAAGAAGAAGTTTATAAATATAATGAATCGGGCAAAATAATAATAGTTATGTATCATAGGTTCTTAGAAGAAGAAGCTGATGAGTATTCTCGATCTTTTGAGAATTTTAGAAAAGATTTAGAATATTTGTATGAACACGGATATCGCACGGTTTCTTTAACAGATTATTTGGAAAATACCATGAAAGTTCCTATGGGTTGTACTCCTATTGTGCTTACTTTTGATGATGGTACAAGTGGACAATTTAATTTAATTGAGAGTGGAGATAAATTAGTTGTTAATCCTAAGTCTGCAGTTGGGATTATGGAAGATTTTTATAAAGAGCATCCAGATTTTGGATTGAATGGTACATTCTATATAAATGGAGGTTCTATTTTTTCGGGAAAAGGGACCGTGAAAGAAAGATTAGAATACTTGATTAGCAAAGGTTTTGAAATCGGCAATCATACTAATACTCATCCTTATTTTAATAAGGCTTCAAGTGGTGATATTCAAAAAGAGATTGGAATCGTGAATAATTTAGTTAAAGATTTAACTGGCTATAAAATGAATTCTCTTGCCTTACCTTATGGAATTGGTTCAAAGGATTATGCTGATTATATTGCTAAAGGGAGTTATGATGGGGTTGAGTATGAAAATAAGGTTATTTTATTAGTTGGAGCAGAACCAGCATTAGCTTCTAATAATGAAAAAGTCAATTTATTAAGACTTCCTAGAGTTCGTGCGACTGGAGGAAATAAAAGAGTTGATTGTGATTTATATTATTGGCTAGATGTTATGGAAAAAAATCCAAATATGAAATATACGAGATTAGAAAATAGTTCAGGAGAAACAAATTAGTTATACTGGATTAAATACAGAAAGGAGAATTTTTTTGACAGAAGAAGTAAGAGACAAAGTGGTTAGAAGACCATATAGGAAACATTATAACCAAAAAGCGTATTTAAAAAATACCAATGAAAAAAATTTAAAATTAAGATCAGATGATAATAATGTTATGATACATGAATCATCTGAAATACAGATTGAAAATCCAATTAGAAAAACAAGAAGAAGTAATACAAAACAAGATAATGTGGAAAAGAAAAACGATGTGTCGGCTAATAATATCAAAAAAAGTTTAAAAAAAGAAAATACATCAAAAAGAGCAATTAAGCCTGTTGTAGAAAAGAATTTGGTTATGCCTGAAAATAATTGCTTAAAAAGAGAAAGATTGAAAATAATTCCACTTGGTGGATTAGAAGAAATTGGGAAAAATATGACAGTTTTTGAATATGGTAATGATATGTTCTTACTAGATTGTGGAGTCGCTTTCCCAGAAGATGATTTGTTAGGAGTTGATTTAGTAATTCCAGATATAACTTATCTTCAAAAAAATAAATCAAGACTTAGAGCGATGGTAATTACGCATGGACATGAAGACCATATTGGTGCTATACCTTATGTTTTAAAAGAAATTAATGTTCCGATATATGCGACTAGACTTACTTTAGGATTAATAAAAACTAAATTAGAAGAGCATAAATTAGTTAGAGGAACTAGCTTAAAGTGTGTTAAACCTGGAGATGTAATTCAACTTGGAAAGTCGTTTAAAATTGAATTTATACAATCTACACACAGTATTGCAGATTCTGTTATGATTGCAATTCATACACCAGTTGGAACAGTTGTACACACAGGAGATTTTAAAGTTGATTTTACACCAATTGATGGGAGAGTAATGGACTTTGCTAGACTTGCTGAACTTGGAAAAGAAGGTGTGCTTGCTTTAATGTCTGATAGCACAAATTCTGAAAGAGAAGGTTTTACAATGTCTGAAAGCACAGTTGGAAAAGTATTTGATAATATTTTTGCTGACTGTAAAAAAAGAATTATTGTTGCAACATTTGCATCAAATGTGCATAGAGTCCAACAAATTGTTAATTCTGCAATGAAAAATAATAGAAAATTAGCTATATGTGGAAGAAGTATGCTTAATGTTATGACCGTAGCCAAAGATTTAGGTTACTTAAACATTCCAGAAGGAATGTTAATTGATATAGACGAGATTGATGACTATACACCAGATAGATTAGTTATTATTACAACAGGGAGTCAAGGGGAAGCTATGGCTGGACTTTCTAGAATGGCAGCTGGTTCTCATAGACAAGTTACTTTAAATAGTGAAGATTTAGTTATATTATCTGCTTCACCAATACCTGGTAATGAAAAATTAGTTTCAAATGTAATAGATGATTTATATAAACTTGGTGTTGATGTTGTGTACCACGCATTAGCAGATATACACGTTTCAGGACATGCTTGTAAGGAAGAGCAAAAGCTTATTTTATCTTTAGTAAAACCAAAGTATTTTATACCTGTTCATGGAGAGTATAGACATATAAGAACTCACGCTGAAACTGCTATGAGAGTTGGAATACCAGAAGAAAATATAGCACTTTTAGTTAATGGAAAAGTCTTAGAATTAGATAAAAATTTCTGCAAAATAACTGGAAGTGTTCCTGCTGGCAGAGTATTTATTGATGGCTTAGGTGTTGGAGATGTGGGAAATATTGTTTTAAGAGATAGACAACATTTATCTCAAGATGGTTTAATTATTGTTGTAATTGCAATGGAAAAGAAAACAGGAAAAATTTTAGCTGGTCCTGATTTAATTTCAAGAGGATTTGTATATGTTAGAGAATCGGAAGATTTAATAGAAGAAATGCGTACAGAAATAAGCAAAGACTTATCCAAATTTGAACAGAATGGAACAAAGGATTGGACAACTATAAAAAATACTATAAAAGATACACTTCATGATTTTGTATATTATAAAACCAAAAGAAATCCAATGATAATACCAATAATTTCTGAAATTTAATTGACTTTCTGATTAACTATGATATAATTGTGAAAGTTGAAAAAGAGACGTTGAAGAGGAGAGTAGACTTGATTTTAAAAGCATAGAGAACTGGTGAATGGTGGAAAACTGGTATTTTAAATCTTGATTGAAAATCACCTCTGAGTTTTGGTGCTGAAAGCGAATTGTGATTAAGCACTGACGTAATTCTCACGTTACAGAGAACTCGTATGATAGTATGTAGGTGGTATAGCAAAGTTTATGCACTTTGTCCGAAATATTGGACAAAGTGCTTTTTGTTAGTATGTTCTCAAAGTTACGAAAAAACTTCAACTTTTTAGACAACTTTGATGTAAAACAAAGTATAATATTTTGCAATTCCACTAAATAAAAAGGAGGAAATAAGATGTACAAAAAGGTTTCAACTAATTTAGATTTCGTAGAAAGAGAAAAAGAGATAATTGAATTTTGGAAGAAAAACGAAATCTTTAAGAAGAGTATTAAAAATAGAGAGGGGCATCCAACATTTATGTTTTATGATGGACCTCCAACAGCTAATGGAAAACCTCATATAGGTCATATTGAAACAAGAGTTTTCAAGGATGTTATTCCTAGATTTTGGACTATGAAAGGTTATGAAGTTCCTAGAAAAGCAGGTTGGGATACACATGGACTTCCTGTTGAACTTGAAGTAGAAAAAATGCTTGGAATAAATGGAAAACCACAAATTGAGGAATATGGTGTAGAACCTTTTATTAAAAAATGTAAAGAAAGTGTTTGGAAATATAAACATGAATGGGAGCAAATGAGTGATAGAGTTGGATTTTGGGCAGATATGGACGACCCATATGTAACTTATCATAATGATTATATTGAATCTGAATGGTGGGCACTAAAAGAAATCCATAAAAAAGGACTTTTATATAAAGGACATAAAATTGTTCCTTATTGCCCAAGATGTGGAACATCTTTATCGTCTCATGAAGTAGCACAAGGTTATAAAGATGTAAAAGAAACTTCTTGTATAGCTAGATTTAAAGTTAAAAATGAAGAAAATACATATATTTTAGCTTGGACAACAACACCATGGACTCTTCCTTCAAATGTTGCTCTTTGTGTAAATCCAAAGGAAACTTATATAAAACTTAAAGCTTCAGATGGACATAAATATATCTTAGCTGAAGCATTAGCCTCAAGTGTTATTGATGGAGAATATGAGATATTAACTAAGTATATTGGAACGGATCTTTATGGCACGGAATATGAGCCACTTTATAATTTTGTAAAACCAGATAAAAGGGCTTGGTATGTAATTGCAGATGACTACGTAACTTTGACAGATGGTACAGGTGTAGTTCATATTGCTCCTGCTTTTGGTGAAGATGATAACAGAGTTGGCAAAGATAATGATTTACCATTTCTTCAGTTAGTTGATGAGCAAGGTAATTTTTCAGAAGAAACAGGAAAATGGGCTGGAACTTTTGTTAAAGACGCAGATAAATTAGTATTAAAAGATTTGGAAGAACGTGGGCTTTTATTTGCTGCAATTCCTTATGAACATTCATATCCATTTTGTTGGAGATGTGATACTCCACTTTTATATTATGCAATTGATACATGGTTTATAAAAATGTCAGCATTACGTGATAGATTAGTTGCAAACAATAATACTGTTAATTGGATGCCTGAAAATATTAAAGATGGAAGGTTTGGTAATTTTCTTGAAAATGTTATTGACTGGGGATTATCTCGTTCAAGGTATTGGGGGACACCTCTTCCTGTATGGGAATGTGAATGTGGTCACTATGAAGTTATAGGAAGTAGAGCAGAATTAAAAGAAAAGTGTAAAAATGTTCCAGATGATATTGAATTACATAAGCCATATTTAGATTCATTGACTATGAAATGTGAAAAATGTGGAAAAGAAATGCATAGAGTGCCTTATGTAATTGATTGCTGGTTTGATTCTGGTTCAATGCCATTTGCACAATATCATTATCCTTTTGAAAATAAAGAATTATTTGCAAAACATTTTCCAGCACAATTTATTAGTGAAGCAATTGATCAAACAAGAGGCTGGTTCTATACTTTAATGGCAATTTCAACATTACTATTTGATAAATCTCCATTTGAAAATTGTTTAGTACTTGGACATGTTCAAGATAAAGATGGTCAAAAGATGTCTAAACATAAAGGTAATGTTGTTGACCCTTGGCAAGTTTTAGATAATCAAGGTGCTGATGCTGTTAGATGGTATTTTTGTGCAAGTAGTTCACCATGGCTTCCTACTAGATTTTATCCAGAAGGAATAAGCGAGTATCAAAGAAAGTTTATGGGAACTTTTTGGAATACATATGCATTTTACGTTTTATATGCAGATATAGATGATTTTGATCCAACTAAATATAAATTGGAATATGATAAATTATCTCAAATGGATAAATGGGTCTTATCTAAATTAAATTCATTAGTTAAACTAGTAGACGAATTAATGACAAATTATAAAATAACAGAAAGTGCCAGAGCTATACAAGATTTTACTGATGAACTTAGCAACTGGTATGTTAGAAGATCAAGAGAAAGATTTTGGGCAAATGGAATGGAACAAGATAAAATTAATGCATATATGACTTTATATACTTGCCTAGTTACATTGGCAAAAGTCTGTGCACCTTTTGTCCCATTTATGACAGAAGAAATATATCAAAATCTTGTTACAAATTTAGATAAAAATGCGCCAGAAAGTATTCATCTTTGCGATTTTCCTGTTGCAAATGAAGAGTACATTGATAAAAAATTAGAAGAAAATATGGAAGTTGTGCTTGAGATAGTTACACTAGGAAGGTCATGTAGAAATGTTTCTGGAATAAAAAACAGACAAGTTTTATCTAAAGCATATATTGAATCTAAGAAAAAATTAGATGAAGCATATTATTATATAATTAAAGAAGAACTTAATGTAAAAGAAATAGAGTTTGTAGATGATGCAAGTAATTTTGTTTCTTATAATGTTAAACCAAATTTAAAAACTGTTGGTCCAAAGTTTGGTGCAATATTACCTAAGATTAATCAAATGCTTAGAATGGGTGATGGAACAGCTTATGTCAAAGAATTAAAAGAAAATGGTAAAGTAGTTTTAGAAATTGGTGAAGCAAAAGTTGAACTTGTAGAAGAAGATTTATTAATTGAAACGACAAAATCTGAAAAATATATTTCAATGCAAGAAGGTGACATGATAGTTGTACTAAATATTGAATTAACTCCAGAATTAATTGAAGAAGGTTTTGTAAGAGAATTAATTTCTAAGATTCAAAATTTAAGAAAAGAATCTGGATTTGAAGTTCAAAATCATATTGAAATGTATTACTCGAACAATAAAAAAATTGCTGATATAATCGAAAGAAATAAAGATGAAATTGCTGATGAAACATTGTCTGATAAGATTGAAGCTGGAGAGGGAGAAAATGAATTAGACATTAATGGTGAAAAGGTTATGATTAAATTAATTAGAAAAGCATGATTTGACATATGGAAAAAGAGTTCTGAGAGAAGATGCAAAATGTATCTTCTCTTTTTGTGTGAATACAGTTCTTTCTTATAATATTTATTTTGTTTGTAAAGGACAACTATGAATTGCCAATTAAAATTTTATTTTTTTACAAAAAAATGCAAAATATATTTTCTAAAAAAGGAAATAATATAATAAAACATCAAGTAATTGACGTTTTTTGATAAATATTACATTAATATTACATGATTGTTAAGTTTATATAACAACTGTTGAAAAATGAGGTATAAACTTATATACTAATTATAGTGATTTAGAAATGGAAAAATACGGTGCTTAATGTTAATAATGTATATGTTACGTTAGGTGTTGTTATACTAAGGAAGAGACTATTTGTAAAGGTGTGAAACAATGAAAAAGAGATTAATTTTTGTTTTTATTACAGTGCTTACTTTATTAATCATGATTGGTACAAGTTCGCTAGCAGCATGGTGGGGAACACCAGGTTATGAGTGGGCATTAGCCAGAGGTTTAACTTCTATGAAAACACAATCACAATTAACCAAAACAGTTACTATTTCAGATTATTATGAAATAATTTTAAAATATTTGAACTTAAAAGGTGTTGCAACTAAAAATGAAATAGTGCAAAATACTCAAGTAGGTAGTTTTTATAATGGCGCATTAACGGGTATGATGAATCAGGCCGCCTCATATATAGATTCATCAGTGAAATCTGTTTCACCTCAGCAGTATAAAATACTAAATGAGTATATTGAAAATGCAAAAAGATTAATGGTTGAATATTCAAATGATTTATCCAGAGATAATTTAAAAGATTTAAATTTGTTTTTAGATTTAGTTAAATATAGAGGAGCTATGTTATTAAGTGAAGAAACAAAAGCTGAAGAAGATTATAAGAGAAATATATTATATGGATTAAGAAATACTAAATATGCGGCTTCATTGTCATATGGTATTATGCCAATATGTGGGAAAATAACAAGGGGGGACTTCTTAGTATTAATGCATAATTTGTTAAGTAGTAGAGAATTAACGAGAGATGATATTATAAAATCATTTAATGAATCAGGTGTATTACTTGGATATTATAATAATTTATGGCTAGATGAAGAAATAAGATATTCAGAGATATTGACTTTTTTATATAGGTTTGAATCTTATGATTTTAATGCAACAGAAAATGTAACGGAAATGGTTGATGCAAAAGAACAAGCAGAATGAATTTGTAAGTACAAAAGAATGTAAAGGAGTAGGAGCATGTCAAATTGTTTAGGAATTTTCATAGAAAATAATGTGATTAAATATGCGAAACTTAATACAGATAAAAATGGAACTTCTTTAAGATTGGCTGCATATGGAGTGCGCTTTGGAGATAATACGAAAGAATTGGTTGATCAGATTATTAAAGAGACTAATTCGGTTGAAGATGCTATTGCAACTAATATTGTCGGTGAAGAGTATGAAAGCATTGAAGTATTCAGTAAGTTAAACAAAAAAGACATTAAAGAATTGATTATAAGTGAATATGATGGTATATGTATGCAGAAAGGTGTTTTACCTTCAATGACAGAAATGAAATTTAAATTAGTCAAAAATATTGGAGATTCTGATAAATATAAAGCAATATGTGTTTCAACTGATAAAGTTGAAATGACGAATATATTCAATATGTTTTCTAATTATAAACTTAATAGCATATCACCTCTTGGAACTTCAATTGTTAATATCCTACCCAATAAAGGAATTGGTGAAGAAGTTGCAGTTGTTAATATCGAAGATGAAACGACAGTTACAATTATTGAAAGAGGTGAAATTTCAGATATTATTTCTTTCCCAATTGGAATGAAAGATGTTTTGCCAAAGCTTTCTGAAAAATATAATTCATATTCAAAAGCTTATGAAGCATGTAAAGAAGTTTCAGCATATATCGAAGATATTTATGCTTTAGATGAATCTAATAAAGATATATTAGATTTATTAGTACCAACCCTTTATGATTTAAGGGCAAGAGTAGAAAAATTTTTACAACCGCATTTACCTTTACTATCAAAAATATATTTAACAGGTACTGGTATTATTATCAATAATTTAGATTTGTATTTTCAAGAGATTTTTTCAGATAAGGTTTGTCAGATATTAGTACCATATTTTTTAAATAAAGACTCAAATAATTTAAAAGATATTGTAGAAGTTAACACTGCTATTGCACTTGCATTTAATGGTATCGGATTTGGGTATAATGATAAATATGTTGACTTTGTGACTGGTGCTTCTGCGAATGTTGCTCAAAGCGAAATGATGAAGAAGAAAGTAGAAAAACTTAAAGATGAGGCTCAGGATTTATGGTTACAATTTCTTAAAGGCAAGAAAGGAGCAGCCAAAAGTAAAGAAAGAAAGATTGAATTTAATGATGAAGTTATTGATAGCGATGATATAGATACACAACCAATGGTTGAGTTTGGAGAAAATACTGAAGCTGAAGAAGAGGAAGACGGATCATCATTTACACCGACTGATTGGTGGCTATTACGAGCGACGGGAGTAGCATTTTTAGTGCTTTGTATATACTCTGGCTCAGCGTGGTATACTCAAAAAGAAATCAATGCTAAACAAAAACAAATTGATGAAAATAAAAGTCAAGTTAATTCATGGATATCTAAGGCTTCTGCAGATGTGAAGTCAATAAATGAGCAAAGTGCAAGATATGTAACTATGAGAGATAATTTACAAGAAATGATGGATAAAGTAACAACAAGGGATGTTAGCTTTGACGTTCCAAATTTTTTAAGTAGGTTGATGTTTATAATGCCAGAAAATGTTCAAGTAACTTCAATTGATATCGCAGATGATGGAACAGTACAAATGAGTGCAGAATCTGGTCAATATGCTCAACTTGGATATTTTGTATCTAGATTAAAACTTGATGAAGTATTAGCAAATGTCGATATGCAAGTTGAAAGTATGAGTAGTAATATTAAAATAAAAGTTAGTGGGGAGTTGCCATGAAGAAATTAATTTTTATTCTGATAATTGTATGTTTAGTTTATTTTACTTATAATACAATAGCAAATGGATTCAACAGTCCATTTCTTACAATACCATCATATAAACAGATAAAAGAAGGTAATGAAAAAATTGATAAAGGTATAAGTGAATTAAACACATTAATAGATACTAATTATTCAGATCAAATGGGTCAATTAAGTTCAGCCAAAACTAGGTTTAATCAAGAAAAACAATTATATGATTCACTTGCTTCTGAAGCTAGTGATACACAGTTAGAGGCTGCAATGTGTGAAGAAGAATTTTTACTTGATTATTTATGGATATTAGTTGGCAATTATGCAGAGGATAATAATGTTAAATTTTTAATGGAAACAAATGATGAAGATTATACAATAACTTTTAATATTACTGGTTCATATGTTTCTGTTATAAACTTTATATATGATTTAGCTAACGATCCAGAATTAAGATTTAATATTAGTAATATAGTCCTAGAAGGTGGTAGTAACAAGAATACCATAACAAAAGCACAATTTACAGTATATGGTATAGAAGTAATTACAAAAACTGAATAAATGCGAGAAAGGAATGTATTATATGAAGAAAATACTTTTACGAATTTTAAAAGAAACAGGAATATTGGCTTTAATGTTAGTGATACTTTTAGCTGTTACGATTTTAACTTTTAGAAATCAGCTTCCATTTGGTAAAAAAGTTCCTGAAGGACAAGAGTATGTTTCTATTGACAAAAATGAATACTCTGTTTCATCAACTGATAGATTGGCGGGGATTAATGCGGTAACAATAACACATGAAACTAACGAAAATCAAATTGTGAATGCAGAAAATGATGTTAGAATTGAAACAGGTAAAGTTACACCTTTTGGAAATATTGAAAATAAGACTGATTTGCCATCTGAACGAGTTGGTATTAGTGTTGAAGTTAATGATGAAGATGATGAACAATTGTATAACGAATCTGGAGATGTATTACAGTATCCTACAAATATAGAGGATGAAAATAAAAAAGAAGAAGAAGAAAAAAAAGAGATTAACGAAAAAAATGATTTTGAAAATGAAAGTGATAGTTCATTAATAGAACGAAGAGCTAATACTAATGATTAGAATTTATATTAATAACATTAAGGGATATGCACCTTCTTGATTTAGTGTATATCCCTTAAAAAATAAGTAGGGATTTTTATGGACTTAATAATATATGTGTCAATTTTTTTAATTGGATTAATTTTTGGAAGTTTTTTTACATTAGCTGTATATAGAATTCCCAGAAAAGAAAATATTGTTTATGGAAGATCGCATTGTACATCTTGTAATCATCCATTGGGTTTTTTAGATTTAATACCTGTTTTTAGCTATATTTTTTTAGGTGGTAGGTGTAGATATTGCAAGGAAAAGATAAGGATAAGGTATTTACTTCTTGAAGTATTATCTGGTTTATGTTTTTTAGGTATTGCGTTAACTAGAGATATTCGAAGCAGTGTTATTGATTTAGTATTTATTTACTTATTTATTGCAGGAATGTTTATTATTGCAGGAATTGATAAAGAAAACTATATGATTCCTGATAGTGTGCTTTTATATGACTTAGTTATTGCGATATTATATGTGATATATAACTTAATAATGAAAAATTCTATAATTGATAATATTATAGGATTTATAGTTATTCCTTTAATATTTTTTATTATAGATGAAGTTTTGCGATTATTAAAGAATAGTAAAGAAGATGTTCCTATTGGGTTAGGAGATATTAAGTATATTGCTGTTATTGGTTTAATGTTTGGATTTTCTTTTCAAATTTTAACTATTGTTTTATCTACAATAATTACGCTTTTTGGTATTATTATTCATAAATATAAAGAAATCCCATGGGGATATTATATTTCAATTTCATCATTAATTATTTTAATTATCTTACCATATATTACTGATGTTATTGAATTAATAAAAGTTTGGAGTTGATAAATAATGAAGTCGAATAATGGATATTCATTAATTGAAATTGTGGTAGGATTAGTTATGATAGCTATTTTTTTACTATGTACTGGAACTTTAATTAATGCTTCGTTCACTAATTATAGACTTGTTTTACAAAGAAGTGAGGCTTTGGATATTGCAATTAAGGAAATGGAAGAAGTATTGCAATCAGACAGTCTTGAAATTGTAGATGATAGAGTGACAATTGATAAAGGAGAGATTGGATATAATGATAATGACAAGATGTCTGCAAAGGTTGTTATTGAAAAAATAAAAAATGGTAATAGGGTATATGATGATAAAGTTTTTCTTGTTACTGTAAATGTTGAATATTTGAGAACACCAAGGAGTACACAAAAGTATAATGTCAGTTTACAATCTTTAAAAGTTATGGAGTAAAGGAGTAGTAAAATGGAAAATAATAGAGGTATTACACTTGCATCGTTGACAGTGTATATAATTGCACTTGTAATAATTTTAGTTGCTTTAACATTTTTATCAGCAAACTTTTCTTCACAAATAGGAGAGGTTATAATTAGAAGTGGTATATCAAATGAGTATGCTAAGCTATGTTCTTTTTTGATATCAGACTTAAAATCAGCAAATAATGTTTTAGAATTTTCTGATAAATTTTTAAGATTAGATAATGATGTAAAGTATGAAATAAAATATATAGAAAATAGAGCCACGGAGAGAATGCAATATGAAATATATAAGAATGACGTTTTAGTAGCAGAAAATTTTGTTGATGCAAAATTTGATTATGATGAGGAAAATCATGCATGTATTGTGTCATTAAAATATTTATATAATAAAGGTTTGGTAGAAAAAACTCAAAGTATTCGTGTTGGAAGGGGATATTAGAATGAAAAAACAGAAGGGTTCACTAACTATGATTGCTTTTTTTACAATATTGGTATTTTCTTTGTATGGAATTTTAATATATGGTAGAAGTGCTAGTTCATATATAAGACAAACTAATTCAATAAAAACTATTCAAGATACGTATGCAAAGGATGTTCCAAATGCAGCTGAAATAGCAGAGAGATTAGGTGCTTCATATCATACGAACTAATTTAATATAATAGTTTAATTTGGTAAATAAATGAACTTATCAATTTTTATTGACTTATATATATTAAAAGTAATAAAATATTATTAGATTAGCATGCGTTATACAAAAGAGGAGGAGAGTTATATGCAATTATTTGATAGTCAAACCAAAAAAGTACCTTTAGGTGTTGAACTTATTAGAAGAGGATTAATTAAGGATTCAGGACTTAATGAAGCTGTTACTTATCAGAAACAACATCCAGGTGTAAAAATTGGTGAAGCAATACATATACTTAAATTATGTCCAGACAAAGAATTGCTAGATGTAATAGGCGAACAGCAAGAAATTAAACCAGTTATTTTGGACCCTATTTCAATGACATTTAAATTTACAGACTATTTATCAATGGATATTGTTAAACAGCATAAAGTTATGCCATTTGAAATTGAAAATAATAAATTAAAAGTTGCATTTGCTGATCCTGCTGATAAAAATGTTAATAAAATGGTGAGACTTGTACTTTTAGGTAAAGGTATAAATAATATTGAAGAATATGTTACATTTAGTTCATATATAGATGAAATAATTAGTAATATAGAAAGTGTTGCTGAAACTCCATATGCGTATGATAGTTTTGGACAAGATAATACTCAATTAGTAGATAATATTATTAGATCAGCTATGGTAAAAAGAGCAAGTGATATACACTTTGAACCAATGGAAGATAGATTAAGAGTTAGATTTAGGATTGATGGTGAATTACTTGAAATTACAAATATTGATAAAAATAGACAAAATCAAATAATAGGTAGATTAAAAGCAATTTCTAATATGCATCAAGAAAAACAAACATCACAAGATGGCAGAATTGTTGCTTATTCAGATTATAATATTCGTGTATCTTCACAAAAAAATATTTATGGAGAAAAAATGGTTCTAAGGCTTATGAAAAAAGAAACAAATATTGAAAGTCTTGAAGAATTAGGATTTACAAATGCAAATGAAATGATGGAAAAATGTTTTAATAAAAGAAATTGTATTACGTTAATTACAGCTCCTACTGGTGAAGGTAAAACGACAACTTTGTACAGTGCAATGAATTTGCTTAATAAGCCAGAGATTAATATTACAACAATTGAAGATCCAGTTGAAATTAGACTTCCAGGTTTAAATCAAATAGAAGTTGATGCTAATACTTCTTTTGCAGATTCGTTAAGAACGATTTTGAGACAAGATCCCGATATTATATTAGTAGGAGAAATAAGAGATACTGAAACAGCTGAAATTGCAGTTCAAGCTGGACAAACAGGACATTTTGTTTTAGCAACGTTGCACACTGTTGATAGTCTAGAAGCAATTACAAGACTTCGTAAATTGGGAATATCAAATTATGATATTGGTAGTGTTTTGGCAGCCTCAATTGGTCAAAGACTTGTAAGAAGAGTGTGTAAACACTGTGCAAGAGAAAGGCCTTTTACTGATGAAGAGAAAGAAATTTTTGAAAATATAGGGAAAAAATATGACTATAAATTTGATCTAGAAGGAAAGCATACATATAATACAGTTGGCTGTGAAAAGTGTAATGGTGTCGGATATTATAATCGTATTGCTGTTGCTGAAATGTTACCTTTGAGTGATACGATAAGGGAACTTATTATTGATAACAAATCGCTTACAGAGATAAGAAAAGTTGCATATGCAGAAGGATATAGACCACTTATAGTTGATGCATTTAATAAAGTTGCAGCTGGCGAAACCACAATAGATGAGGTTAGAAGAAAACTGACATTCTAATTTAAACAACTAGATGAAAGGAGAAGGAAAATGCCTGTATATATTTGTAGAGCAGTAACTAAGAGTCGGTAGAAAAGTTAAAACTACTATGACAGATTCATCTGAAGCAAGTGTAACTAAAAGACTCAGAGCAAATGGGCTTACACCAATTAAAGTTAAAGAAGCTCCTGCTTTTTTAGCTGGAAGAGTTAAAGTAGAAAAAAAGAACCAAGTAACATCGACTTCAGTTGCTCAGTTAAATGAAAAAAAACAGGAACAAAATAAAAATAAGGGCTTGAACAAAGAGATTGATATTCCTTTCTTAAGACCAAAAATAAAAGTTGATGACGTTATGTCTTTTACACAAAGTTTCCATTTGTTAAAAAAAGCAGGTTTCACGAATGTTAAAGCACTTAGTTGTTTACTTGAAAATACTAAAAAACCGGCTTTTAAAGATATAATTGAAGATATATTAAATGGTATAGAAGCTGGTGAATATATATATTCAACCATGGAGCACTATCCAGATGTATTTCCTACTTTATATGTAAATATTATAAAAGTTGGAGAATTATCTGATTCTCTTTCTGAGTCACTATCACAAGCATTAAAATCTCTTGAAGATGCTAGAGATATAAAAAGAAAAATTAGGAAAGCAGTTTTTAGTCCAATTATGACGATTATAGCACTTGTTATTATGACTATTGTTGCAGTAGCATTTGGTTTACCTCAAATGGAAAATTTATACAGAGAATTAGGTGTTGAAGATCAAATACCTGCGGCTACTATAGCTGTTTCAAATTTCATGAAAATGATAGCAAAATATTGGTATATTTTTGCAGCAATTATTGCAGGAATAATAATAGTATTTATTGCGTGGGTCAAGACACCAAGAGGAAGATTTGCATTTGATAAATTTAAATATAAGATGCCTGTTTTTGGACAATTATTAATTAGATTAGATTTACAAAAATTTTTACGTGCAATGCAATTGAATTTAGAGAATAATACAAAGCTTGATGATTCAATTGAAATTAGTAAATCGGTAGTAAAAAATTATGTATTTTTATCTATGGTTGAAGGTGCTCAAAGTAATTTGAGTCAAGGTCTATCTTGGGTGGAACCTTTTGAAGCATACGATTTTATGCCATCTATGGTAATTGAAATGTTAAAGATAGGTATGGAAACTGATATAAAAATGATGATGGGAAAGATTACAGAATATATATCAGACGATATTGATATAACGATGGATAGAATTATGGCAGTTATTCCACAAGTTGCAATAGGCGTTGCGGGTGTGCTTTTAATAGCATTCGTAATAGTAGTATTAAAGCCAATTATAGAAGTTTATATGGGTAATTTCTTATTTGATGCATATGGAATGTAATATTTTTGTAACAGAAAAGTAATATTAATTTAAATTGAAGTAATATTGCTTATTTAGATATTAATATTATATAATTATATTAGTTTTATTAACATATATTAAAGTAGTGTTTAATATTTTTAGATTAGTTTTAAAAATATAGTGCGAGTTTATAACTAATTTAAAAATAAAAATGTGGTTCGTGTCTAGAGTTTTAACTTATGGACAAGAACTCCTAGAGTTAACTCTAGATAAAATTATGTTTTTAAGGAGGATTTATTATTATGAAAAAAAATCAAGGTATTTCTTTAATTTCGTTGATTATTACAATCATCGTTATTATTATACTTGCAGGTATTACTATTTTCAGAGGAACAGGAACATTAGGAAAAACACAACTTGCAGACTTTGTATCTCAGGTTTCTTCACTAGCAGATGCTGTACAGGATAAATATTCAAGTTTGTTTACAGATTATGCTTTAGATGGAGATTCAAGAACTGAAGAGCAAATATATTTCCAAATAGCCACAGGTATAGATGGTGGTGAAGGAACATACATGAATGGCTTTACTACTTCGGTTGCTGAGTCTGATGGTAAAGATTATCAAAATATTGTAAATAATGACGAAGCAGAAAAGGAAGAGGATAAAAACGTAGGAACAAGAATTGGTATGAGTTTACCAAAAGTTAGAGGTAAAGTTGACGGTTGGTGTATAACCAAAAATGGACAAATTTTTAATGCCTCAGGTTTCTATGATGAAGGAAGTGGAAGAACATATTTTACAGCCAATTTATATGTTGATTCTCAATTAGCATCTTCAAGTGACACTACTACACTTGCAAACAGAGCAGAAACGATTTCAAGGACTATACTTGCTGGTGAAAAAGGAGAAATAGAAGGGCTTAGTGAATAAGATTAAATTTAATTTTTTAAATTAAATTTATTTCAGTAGAAAATATTATTTCTACTGATTTTTTTATGTTTTTTCTCTTGAATAATTTCCAATAATTGCGTTATACTATTACAAGAGGAGGAAGAACATGGAAGAAAGAATTGTAGAGATATCAAGAAATAAATTTTTGCATATTTTAGATGCAGATAAATTTAAAACGAGTTTTGTAGCAGGATTTTTTTTAACAGATTTAGTAAAAGAAAAAATTACAATGAATGCATTAATACCAGCTGTTTTAACAAGAGGCACTAATAATATGCCAACTATGAAAGAAATCAATTTTAAATTAGATGAGTTATATGGTGCAATTTTAGATGGTAGTAGTGATAAAATAGGTGATAAACAAGCTTTGCAATTTTTTATAACAACTATAGATGATAAATATGCATTGAATAATGAAAAGCTTTTGGAAGAAAGTGTAAGTTTAATGCTTGATGTAATTTATAATCCTAAATTAGTTAACGGTTTGTTTGATGAGGATTATGTGGCAGGTGAAAAAGAAAATTTAAAAGCTTTAATAGAAGCAAGAATAAATGATAAAACTCAATATGCTATTTCAAGGTGCATTGAAGAAATGTTTAAAGATGAGCCTTATGGTGCATATAAGTATGGTAATGTTGAAGATTTAGAAAAAATCACAAATGAGGAATTGTATAAACAATACAAATGGTTACTTTCTAATTGTGAAATTCATTTTTATGTATCATCTAGCAGTAAAGTAGATTTAAGTTGGTTTGATATATGTAAACAGTATGAAGATATTAATTCTAATTCTTCTGAAGATTTTTATCATAAAACTGGCGAAGAGAAAGATATTGTAGAACATCAAGATGTTACTCAAGGAAAATTGGTTCTTGGGTATGATATGGACGTTGACAGAGTAAAAGATTTATATAAAATTCAAGTATATAATGCTATTTTGGGTGGATCTCCAAATTCAAAAATGTTTCAAAATGTTAGAGAAAAAGCTAGTTTAGCTTATACTGCTAGAAGTATGTATTTAAAACATAAAAAAGTCTTAATGATTTTTGCTGGAATTGAATTAGACAAATATGATAAAGCTTTGGAAATAATTGAACAGCAAGTAGAAGATATGAAAAAAGGTGAATTTACAGATGAAGATATAAGAGATGCAAAAGTATTTTTAGAGAATATGATACGTTCTTATGCAGATAGTCAAGATGTTTTAATTGATTTAAGTATGGGACAAATCACTATGGGTATGAATGATACAATAGATGATATGATTTCTTATATAAAAGATGTAACACGTGATGATATTTTATATGTTGCAAATAAAGTTAAGCTAAATACAAAATATTTTTTAACAGGGAAGTAAGATAGGAGGTTTATTTTGTGGAAAAAATATTTTTAAATGAAAAGTTATATAAATATTCTTTAGAAAATGGGCTGGACGTTATTATTATTCCTAAAAATGATTGTGTTAAAAAATATGCTATTTTTGCTACTCATTTTGGGTCTATAAATTACAAATTTAAATCAAGTAATGAAGATGGAATTGTTGAAGTACCTGATGGTGTTGCTCATTTCTTAGAGCATAAATTATTTGAACAAGAAGATGGAGTAAATGCTCTTGATAGATTGACTAAAATGGGAGCTAATCCAAATGCATATACTTCTTTTAATCACACAGCTTATTTGTTTGAATGTACAGAAAATTTTAATGAAATTTTTAAATCACTTTTATATTTTGTGCAAAATCCTTATTTAACAGAGGAAAATGTTGAAAAAGAAAAGGGAATAATTGGGCAAGAAATTCAAATGTATGATGATGATCCTGATTGGCAAGTATTTTTTAATTTACTTGGTTGCTTATATAAAGATCATGCTATTACAAAAGATATAGCTGGCACAGTTGAATCTATTTCTCATATAACTCCTGATATATTATATAAATGTTATAATACTTTTTATGATTCTTCAAATATGGTTATATGTGTAGTTGGCGATGTTTCAAAAGATGAAGTGTTAGATATTATAAAGTCTAATGTAAAAAATAATAAATTAAATTCTAAAATTGAAAGGTTTTATGATGAAAAATCTCAAGAAATAAATAAAAAAGAAGAAGTTAAAAAAATGGATATTAGTATGCCTTTGTTTATGATTGGATTTAAAGATAATTTCATTAAAGATAAACTTGAAGCAGGTTTTTTATCTAATAGTATGGAGCTTGCAATGCGTGATGTTGCAATGCAAATTCTTCTTAATATGATGTTAGGAAAGAGTACAGATTTTTATGAAAGTTTGTATAGTGAAGGCTTATTAATTCGCCCTTTAGATTTAGGATATTCTTTTGAAGAAGATTATGCTTTTAGTCAAATAGAGGGTCAATCAAATAATTATAAAGAAGTTATTGAAAGAATTAAAAATCAAATAAAGAATTTCAAGATCGACAAAGATTTGTTTGAAAAAACGAAAAAATCTTTATATGGAGATTTTGTTAGATCGTTTAATAATGTAAATTCTATTGCTACTTTATTTATTAGTAATTATTTTAGAGGAATAGATACATCTGATTATGTTGATGCTTATAAAAATATAACAATTGAAAAAATAGAGGAGATAATGAAGGAACATTTTGATTTTGAAAAAATGGCAGTATCAATTATAGAACGTAAGTAGGTGAAGTATATGAAGCCAATATTATTTCCTGGTTTAGGGTTGGAAATTAATATAAATAACGTTGCATTTAATATATTTGGAAAGGATATATATTGGTATGGTATTATTATTGTTTGTGGAATGTTATTGTCTTTATTTTTAGCATATAAAGATAAGAAAAAATATAACATTTCTTGGGACGATATTACTACTTATTTAATTTATGCTTTAATTATTGGAATTATTTTTGCAAGAGCATATTACGTTATTTTTAAATGGGATTATTATTCACAACACTTAGACGAAATTGTTAAGATTTGGAATGGTGGAATTGCAATATATGGAGGCATAATTGGTGCTTTACTTACAGCGATTGTTTTTTGCAAAGTGAAAAAAATTAATTTTTTAAATTTGTGTGATTTAGGTGCTCCATATTTTGCACTTGCACAAAGTATTGGTAGATGGGGGAATTTTGTTAATAGAGAAGCTTTTGGAGGACCAACATCTTCAATTTTAAGAATGGGAATATATGATGAATCGATTTCTGATTATATTTTTGTGCATCCTACATTTTTATATGAATCTTTGGTTACGCTAACAATATTTATTGTTTTGAAGCTTGTAAAGAAAAATCAAAAATTTGATGGACAGTTATTTTATTTGTATATGATTATGTATGGAATAGGAAGAGCTTTAATTGAAGGAATGAGAACGGATTCATTAATGTGGGGCAATTATAGAGTTTCACAAGTATTATCAATTATTTTGGCGATTGTTTTTGGAATTATTTATGTTGTAAAATGTAGAAAAGTGTCTAAAAATAATTAAATTTTTCTCAAAAATAATTATTTTGTCGAACGAATTGTATTGACTCAGGACATACTTATTGTTTATACTGTTTACAGGAGGAGCTATAAATTTGGAGGGATGCCATATGTTGTATAATAATACTTTGACTGAATTGAGAGAGGAATTAAATAGATTGATTGATGAACAGGCTGATTTTGAGAAGATCCAAGAAATTAGTCAAAAATTAGATGAGTGTCTATTAGAATATTATAATGAAAAATTTTTCAGAGAATGAGTGTATCATTCTCTTTTTGTATAATTTTACGTTATTA
>CAYNYD010000004.1:0-27866 GCA_964401375.1 uncultured Eubacteriales bacterium
AAGCTATTATACTAAGCAATACACCTATTCCATGAGATATTGCATTAAGCAATTCTTCCTTTACAGTGTATTTGGGTAATACAATTTTTTCTTCTAAAGACATATTGTTTAATTACCTCCTAATACTTTTTAATTTTTCTTATTTCAGTTAATTGTTGCCAAAAATTTTTTTATTATACATAACATTAACGAAAAATGGTGAATTATTATTTTTAAAATATAATTTATAGATAACAAATTTTCATTTAATACCGGATATTAAGTTATCATAACAAATACTAAATGTCAACAAAGACAAGGTATTTTTTGACAATTAATAAGTTTTGTATTATAATTGACATGAAATAGCTTGAAAGCTTATTTCCGTAAAAATTATAAAGGAGGAATTTTAATGTCAGGACATTCAAAATGGAATAATATTAAAAATAAAAAGGAAAAATCTGATGCACAAAGAGGAAAAGTTTTTACTAAGTTAGGTAGAGAAATTCTTGTTGCTGTAAAAGAAGGAGGTCCTGACCCCTCATCAAATTCTAAATTGAAAGATGTAATTGCTAAATGTAAAGCAAATAATATGCCAAACGATAATATAGAAAGAAGTATAAAAAAAGCAGCTGGAGATGGAAATTTAGCTAAATATGAAGATGTTGTATATGAAGGCTATGGACCAAATGGCGTTGCTATAATGATAGAAGCAATGACAGATAACAGAAATAGAACAGCAGGAGATGTTAGACACATATTAGATAAATTTGGAGGAAACTTAGGAGCAACAGGTTCAGTAGGCTGGATGTTTGATAAAAAAGGTGTATTTGTTATAGAAAGAAGTTCTACAAATTTAAATGAAGAAGAATTAATGATGGAGGCTTTAGAAGCAGGAGCAGATAATTTTGAGTCTGATGATGAATTCTATGAAATAACAACAGCTTCAGAAGATTTTTCAAAAGTTAGAGAATATTTAGAAAATAAAGGAATAACATTCTTAGAAGCAGAAATAAAAATGATACCACAGAACTATGTTTCTTTAACAGATGAAGCAGCCAAAAAAATGGAATTAATAATTGAAAAAATGGAAGAGCTGGATGATGTGCAAGACGTGTGGCACAATTGGGACGAGGAGAACGCTTGAGCAATAATCACTCATTTGGCATTGTTGCTCATCAAAAGCAAATCCTCAACGTACACAAGAGTACGCCTCCGGTTTGCTTTTTCGAGCGCCTAGCCAAATAAGCAATTCTTACTCAAGCTGCGAGAGAAAATTGTAAAATGCTTGAGCAATAATCACTCGCTCTTTATTTTAGGAGGTAGGTAAAGTGCTTTTAGCTAAATTACTTGACTTTTCGAAAACACCTATACTTGTGCTTTGGATAGTAGTATTTTTTGTAATGAATGTAAAAGGTTTTTATAGAAAAAAGAGTTATTTTAGTTTAATAACTTTAATAATTTCTTTACTATTTTTAATAATCCATGTTACTGCTTTAAATGGATTAGTACCAAGATTTAATATAATATCAGATTTCGTTTCAATTATAGTTTCAATTTCACTTTATTTATATTTAGATGATATTGAATCAAGAAGGAAAGTAATATCAGAAGTTTTTGAAAATAGATATAAAAATAGGAGAAAAAAATGAGAGCATTAGTACAACGTGTTTTAAGTTCAAATTTAAAAATAGACAATAAAGAATATTCCAAAATAGGTGAAGGATTAATTATTTTTTTAGGTGTTACAAATGGTGATACAGAATTAGATGCAAAAGTTTTGGCTGAAAAAATATGTAACTTAAGAATATTTAGAGATGAAAATGATAAAATGAATTTATCTGTTAAAGATATAAAAGGTGAATTACATATTATTTCACAATTTACATTATATGCAGATTGCCATCATGGAAATAGACCTAGTTTTATAAATGCAGCTCGACCAGAAGAAGCAGAGAGCTTGTATGAAAAGTTTATTGAATTTAGTAAACAGTCTGGTTTAAATGTTGAAACAGGTGTTTTTGGTGGAGATATGAAAATTAATTATATAAACGATGGACCAGTAACTATAATGCTTGAATCTGTTAATGGAAAGATAATTTAAATAAAAATTTATTTTAAAATAAAGGTTACAAGTAAAGAGTTATGTTGTAATGAGTTTTTTAAATTCCACTTAAATCGAAAATAGGCACATACTCTTCTTCATTTTCACCAAGTTCTTGAATATATCCATTTTCAAAATCATTTAACATACTGCATACAAAATTATACTCTTGTTTAGATATTCTCCTATTTATTTCAGGATATTTTTTTGAGTTGAATGTTGGAAAATATTGTGCCATTATACTTATATATGTATCCTGAGGTAAATTATTTTTTATCCAGTTTAAAATTCTTTTTGTCTGTATAATTTGTCCGGGAAGGATTAGATGGCGTATTATCACACCTTTTTTCATTAATCCATTTTGAAAAATAGGAGTACTTACTTGCTTAACCATTTCTTTAATATTTTCAGAAGCAATTTCAAAATAATTTTTTACAGAGGAATACTTATATGAAATGCTATCGTCGAAATATTTCAAGTCTGGTAAATATATATCTATATATCCTTTTAACATTTTAATTGTTTCTATATTTTCATATGAATTAGTATTATATACAATTGGTATGTTTAGTCCTTTATTTTTAGATATTTTTATTGCTTCAATAATTTGTGGAACATAAGGAGTAGGAGATACCAAATTGATATTGTGTACATTTTTATTTTGCAATTTCAAAAATATTTCTGCTAGTCTTTCTATTGAAATCTCTTTTCCAAAATGTTTTTGCGAGATTTTATAATTTTGACAAAATACACAATTAAGATTACACCCAGAAAAGAAAACTGTTCCAGAGCCATTTGTACCACTGATACATGGTTCTTCCCACTTGTGGATAGATGCTAGTGCAAGTTTAGGTAAAATATTACATTTACAAAATCCATTTTTTTCATTTCTATTTATATTACAATTACGAGCACATAATGTACACTTTTCTAACATATATAATACCTCCAGTTTATAGCTTATTAACGTTTATAAAGCCAGATAGATTTTATTTATATAATGAAATCTATTTATCTTAGCAATTTTTAAAGCTGTAAATTAAACTTTATTATACCAAATAATAAATATTTTTTGTATATTTTATTTTTTTTTAATTAATAATGGTGTAAAATAGTTAAGAAGGAAGGATGTTTTTAGATGGATTTTGAAAGTATGAAAGAAATTTTACAAAAGTATGGACAAGAACATGTTATTTTAGCATATGATAGAGCAAATGATGAAACAAAAAAGAAAATTTTAGAGCAAGTCAGTAGGATAGATTTTGAACAATTGAAAGAATTATATGAGTTAACTAAAAGAAAAATTAAATTTGAAAATTCAATTATTGAACCTATTTCATATGTAGATTCGCAAAAGTTAACTGATGAAGAAAAAAGAACTTATATAAATAGTGGTGAAGAAATAATAAAATCTGGTAAATTAGCTGTTGTTACGATGGCAGGAGGACAAGGTACAAGATTAGGGCATAATGGACCAAAAGGTACTTTTGATATAGGATTAGAAAGTCATAAGAGTTTATTTGAAATATTAATAGATAATTTAAAAGAAACAATGCAAAAATATAATATAGTTATTCCTTGGTATATAATGACAAGTGAAGAAAATAACCAAGACACTATAAATTTTTTCAAAGAGCATAATTATTTTGATTATCCAAAAGAATCCGTTGAAATGTTCTTTAAGCAAGGTGAATTACCAATGGTTGATGAAGAGGGTAAAGTAATAATAAATGAAAAAGGAATTATAAAAGAGGCTGCTGACGGACATGGTGGAGTTTTTGAAGCTATATTTAGAAATGGTGTTTTGAATAATATGAAAAATAAAGGAGTAGAATGGGTATTTATTGGAGGAGTGGATAATCCTTTGATTAAGATGACAGATCCACTTTTTATAGGATTTGCTGTAGAAAATAATTTTATGGTAGCATCTAAAACTTTAAAGAAAGCTTATCCTGAAGAAAAAGTTGGTGTATTTTGCAAAAAAGATGGGAAACCTTATGTTATAGAATATACAGAGATTTCTGAAGAACAAGCAAATCAAAGAGATGAAAATAATGAGCTAATTTATGGGGAATCACATGTTTTATTAAATCTTTTTAATATAGATATATTAGAAAAAATTAAAGAATTTAAACTGCCTTATCATTGTGCGCACAAGAAATCAACTTACACCAATACTAATGGAGAAATAATAAAGCCAAATGAACCAAATGCATATAAGTTTGAATCTTTTATATTTGATGCTTTTTCAATGATTCCAGAGGTAGGACTATTAAGGGGAAAAAGAGAAGATGAATTTTCACCAGTAAAAAATGCAGAAGGTAATGATTCACCAGAAGTAGCAAGAAAAATGTACGAAGATTATCAATTAAGAAAGAAAGAGGGAAAAGTATGGTAATTTATATGTATATTGTTACGGCATTAATTTTTGTTACAATTTTTATAACATATTTTTTAAGTTTTAAACTATATAAAGAACCAGCAAATGAAGGATATTTTAATAATGTTGGACATTATAATACTATAAATCATAAAGATATAATGGCCTCTCCTAGATATGTAGCCACAATGTCTATTTTACTGGGCATTTTTATTGGGGTATACTATTTATTAGCACAATTGACTGGGCTAAATCCATATATAAAATATGCTACAATTATTGTTTTATTTGGACTATATTTAATTGAAATTACTAGGAAGATATCTTTAAATGAAGATACTTTGAAACTAGAAAAATTTTTATCTCCAACTAAATCAATACCATTAAATTCAATCGATGGAATGTATATTTATAGTTATAATAAAAAGTTCTTAAAAAAAAGAGCACTAACTACTAAACTTGTTATTTCAACATCAAATGAGAAGTATAAGTTTACATTATCAAGTATTGATATAAAGGCTGTTATAAACATGATGAAAGAAAATTTTGGTATAACTGAAAATAAAATGTATGTTGCAAAAAGATGATATTTTCATTTGCTAGTTGTGAAAGGTTGTTGAAAATAGATATAATATGTGTTAAAATAATATATAAATTAAAATATAAAGGAGATTGAGAATATGGATGGAGATATAATATGGGAAGATAGAAAAAGACCTATATTTGGATTACCTATTTCATTTACAAAATATCAATTGACAAATGAAAAATTACTTATCGATACAGGATTTTTCTCAAAGTCACAAGAGGAAATAAGATTGTACAGAATAACAGACTTTTCTGTGAAGCAAAGTTTTTGGCAAAGAATTTTTGGCGTAGGAAATATATTTATTTCTTCATCAGATAATACTCAAGGAGAATTTTCAATTATCGATATAAAACAACCTTATAAGGTTAAGGAGATGTTATCTGATTTAGTAGAAAAAGAGCGTGATAAGAAGAGAATTGTTACAAGCGAACATTTAAGATAATTGAAAAAAGTAAAAAACATATATCTTGTTGCTATAATGTAACAAAAATTTAATATTAATAAGTTTATATAAAAAGTCCTTGAGAGAATGCTTGCCAAGGGCTTTATTTTTTTGCATAATTTTATGCCAACAATTACCATGGAGAGAAACACCATTTGCATGTTATAATTATGTTAAGTGGAGGTGCATTCTATGAAAAAAATTTATATTTGGATAATCATAATTATTATTTTGATTGTCGCTGTAATTGGAGGCTATTTCGCCTTTAATCGATATTTCATATTTGATAATCAACAAGAAGAAATACCTGATAATGAATTTGATGAAGAAATGCTGTTTAATGATGTCCCAGTTTCTCATAAGGCAAGTGAGGCGATAAATTTTCTTACTCAAAGGAATATTATGAATGTTAGTGGTGATGAAAAATTTTATCCAGATAAAACTGTATCGGAAGGAGAATTTGTTAAAATACTTGCTACTGCATCATTAAATAGTGCAAATTTTAAAGATATTTCTGGAGATGATTATTTAAAGTATGCAGAAGTACTTGAAAAATATAATATATTAAAAAAAGAAGACATTGATGTTAATAAATACATTAGTAAAAGTAAAGTGGCTGTGCTTGTGGCGAAAGCAGATATGAAAATAAAAAAACAAGATCAAATGATCACAGAATTAAATTATAGTGATTTAAATGAAATAGATGAAGTTACACAAACATTAATTGGACATTCTATAGCAAGAGGTTTTGTTTTACCTGATAATGCAAAAAATTATAACCCAAATGCTAATATGACTCGTTCGGAAATAGCAACTATTATTTATACGTTTATTAACAGTTAGGAGGGATTTTTATGAAGAAATTTTTAATAATATTTTTTTCAATTGTACTTCTTATCTTACCAACTGTTTACGCAGAAGATTTTGATACTAATATAGTTGGAGGAACGACTGGAGGAGATTATTCTGGAGGTGAGGGTGCTGATCGAAGATGGAAATATTGGGCTAGGTTTGATGTAACAGGAACTAGATATGTTATAAGAGTTTATGACTGGAATTCTGGACAATATATTGCAGTTCCTAAAGAATATTATATAAACCATATATACAAAACAAAAAACGATGGTACGGTTAATACAACTAAAGAATTCATGTATCTTGGAGTAAATAAAGTTAACAGTACGAATGCAGAACATGATTGGGTAAGAAGTAGTGTGAACAGCAAAGGAATTTTTCAGGATACTACATATAGCCATGTTATAAAATGGTTTGATAATAATAAAGTTAAAAATTTTGGTGTAACCAAAAATGATGTTGACTTGCTTGCTGGGATAGTTCAAGAAGCAGCTATAAAAAATGGAGATACTGATATAATTGAAAAAATGCAAAATATAATAGATGGAACCGTGGCATATGATATTAGAGCAGAAATATTATTTCTTTTAAAACCACATAACTCTGAAAGTAAACAAATAAAAAGATCAAATATAAAAGTTCCAGGCAAAGGTTCAATAGAAAATTACAAATTTTCTTATTTTGAACATCGTGGTACAAGTAATGACAAAACTACATGGATTAAAGATTACTTTACTTATAATGAATTTAAATCGGCAACGTATACAATTTCTCAGGCAAGTAATGGATACAATATGGGATTAGTAGATAAACTTGATTGGATGGATAAGATAGCATGTGCGCTCTTTGAAAAAGATGAAGAATATGTATTTGCAAATGGTGTATATCAATGTTCATGTGATTTATATAAAAGAGCTGGTGGTACGTGGGGACTTAAGTATGAGACAGAACTTTGGAGTACTAATAAAATCTTTTATTTAACTATGAATAAACCTTCTTCAAATGGAGGTAATAGAATGTTTAGATATTATCCACCAGGAAGATGTGGAATACCGGTAGAATGGAAAGGAGAAACTCTTTATGTTACTGGAGGAAAAACTTATAATTATAAAGTTAAAGCAGGTGGAAAAAAAGTAACATTACAAGTATATCAAAGAGTTAAATATAGCGATGGAGTAACAACAGAAAGTTGGACAAATTATGGAAATTATTTGCCTGTTGTAACAAATGATCCACATAAAGCTATAATTTATGAAGGTTGGGATTATATTACAAATAAATTAGCTGCAACATTAGTAATTGCTGTAGATAAAGAAACAGGAAACATTATAGAAACTAATGATATTGCATATAGCAAGTTTGAAAATGTTGGACAGGGTGTATATCCAAAAACAGCTTGGGATATAGATGGATATAAATATGTTGGATATATTACAAAAAATGATTTTAGTGCACCTTCAATGCCAATAATGGTTGAAAATACCGGAAAAGATACAAGTATTAATATAACAGCAGAGGATGTATCAAAGGGTGCTAAGAAGCAAGTAATTTTTGTTTATGAAAAAGATGAAAATGAAGAGTCTTCAAATGAAGCTAGAGTATCAATTTATGAGATTAAAGATGAGTATAATAATATGATGTTTACAGGTAGATGCTTAATTGATTTAGAAAATAAAAAATTAACATTAAAGATATACAACAAAGCTGGAGATTTGAAATATTTAAATGAAATGACATATGATGAAACGACTGGATATATTATAAATTCTAATAATCTTGAAGAAAGTTTAGGCATTGATATGACACAGTATGAGTATATTGGAAATATTATAAAAACGAATCCAGATGTATTTTTAGCATATTTGGGTGAGGACTTAAATCCAAAATCTGGCGACATATATAATTTAAAAGATATAGGTAACGATAAAGTACATATTATTTTAGGTTATATGCCAACAATTACTCCACCTCCTGATCCCAACGAAGAAGAACCAGAAATAAAAGTTTCGTATGTTGATGAACAAGGTAATTTGTTACCAGATAATCCACCAGTTATAACTAAAGAATTAGTAGACGTTGATATTGTGAAAGAAGCTTTAGATTTAAGAGATAAAATGTATATGTATAGAGGTTATACTTATGAAGATTCAGTTGATACATTTGTTGATGTAGAGAATCCACCAGAATTAAAAGGAACGGAAGATAATGTGGAAACAAGATTTTCTGTTGGAAATCAAAGAAGACATATTGTGTTTGTTTATAAAAAGATTGAATTAAAATTTGAAATTGATATAGAAATGAAAGTAAATGATTTAGAAAATCAGTATATTGACCAAAAAGATAATGAAGATTATTGGGTATTAGATAGAGAAGGAAAAGTTGTTTTAAAAGTTAATGCTACAGGAACAGAAGGATTAAATGTTTTAGGATATACTATTAAATTAAAATTACCTTTTGATACATATATGAATGGCAATTTTATACCAGCAGGAACAACAAATAATTTGAATGTTAATGATTTATCTGAGATTGTAATAGCGGACAGGCTGATTGTACCAATATGGGTTGATGAGAAGGAATATAATATAGATGTAATGATTGAAGCAAATGTAGAAGGCTTTGGAATTGTGAGTGCAAGGAAATCAGATAATGTTGAAATTATAGGTAGATTATATGACTTTACAGTAACTAATATTGATGGCTCAGATAGAACGGGAGATATAGAATGGAATAAAAGTTTGTTTGAAAGTGAAGAAACAGAATATAAAGCCAATAGTATTCCTGTGGGACAATCTAATAATCAACCTGATAAATATAATTATGGAATAAAACTTGGAACAGCATTCTTTTTTAGTGTAAATACAAAAGGTTTAAAAAATGATGCAATTTCTATAATACCAAAATTTTTATATGTTAGTGAAGATGGTAAAACTATAAAAGATGTAGATATATATGTAAATAATGCAGGAAAAATGTATAATATATTAAGTGACGTATTACCAAAAAGAAATATGAGATTAAGAGATCCTTATATTTTAAAAACCGCTGTTATGAATGAAATTAGACGTGCCAAAGATATTGAAAGATATAAGTATGATGCGGCTACTAGTAGAAGTATAGGAAGTTATTCACATATTTTATTAAGCAAATATTTGAGTTTACCATATGCTAATTATATTGAAGAATTTAAAGCATTATATGGACCAAATGCGATGAACCAAGCAGGTAAGACAGAAAATGGATTGCTAACGTATGCTACACATTGGTATGGTAAATATGTAATTCCAGCTTCAGCAAAAATAGTTGATAGTGGAGCTAATGCTAGTTCTGAAGGATATGAAGATGGATATTTAATTGTACTTTTCAAGATTATTTCATTAGATAGCGATGGAAAAGGATATCTATCATATGAGCTACCAAAAAGCAAAACGCAATGGCAGAGAGAAAATTTGAATCAACTTATTAACTTACCTAAAATAAATAAAAATGATGGAGGTAAGCAAATAGTAATTGATAGTTTAAAAGATGGCTATGCACCAGTAATTATTTATCAAGTAGGAGCAACTACACTAGATAATAATACATCTGCTGGAACACATTAATATTGCAAAAATGAAAACATTGAAAAGAGGACTATGGGGACATAGTCCTTTTGTAATATAAAATTATTTTAGGACATATATATTAAAAAAACGAAAAAGGAGATTATAATATGGCTTTTGCAGTTATTGATTATGCAGATAATATATTCCTAAATTTTATTAGATGTAAAGATACAGTGGGAGAAGTAAATATTTTTTTACCACTTTTTAAAAATAATAAGTCAAAAAGATATGCAAGAAGAACTGTAAGAATGTTAAATAGAGATAAAATTAATTTGGTAGTTTTGAATAATGAATTATTAAAAAATAATGTATTTTGCAAAGAATTAATTGATAATAAAAAATACATAATAACAGGAAATAGACTTTATAAAGTTTTAATATGTAGAATATTAAGAGATATTGCTTCACAAATGGAAATTAATCTTGCACAATTAAAAGTTGGAATGTTGATAAATGAATATAGTTTAGACAATTTAGAGCTTATAAAAAATGTTGCAAAAATTGTTAAGACTTTAACAATAATAACAAATGATAAAAAGAAATTTGATGGGCTGATTTATGAACTATTTGAAAAAGATGGTATTGTACTTAAAGTGTTTGAAAAAAGTAATTTAAAAAATGTTAATATTATAGTAAATGTAGATTTATGTAGTGAAGAAATGAATAAATTAAGCTTTAATAATAATTCGTTAGTTATATGTTGTTGTGCAAATAATTATAAAATTAAGCAAAATTTTAATGGCATAATAATAAGAAATATAGATATAATTTCTGGAGTAGTTAATAATCCACGAGTTAGCAATTTGTCTCTTTGTGAAGCAAAAATATATAATTATTTAAGAAAATTAAATGAAAATGATAGAGTATTTGAAAGAGAAGGATATAAAATAAATGGTTATATAGGGGAAAATGGAAAAATAACTAAGAAAGAATTTCAAAATTTGGGAAAAATTATACTTGACAAATAATATATAAATGCGTATTATATAACGGTATAATGTAAAATTATTTCTACACTAAAGTAAAAAAGGAGATGGATTAATATGTCACAGAAAGAGACAATATTAACTTATGAAGGTTTGAAAAAACTAGAGGAAGAATTAGAGTATTTAAAAACTGAAAAGAGAAAAGAGGTTGCTGAAAGAATAAGAGTTGCTTTAGGTTTTGGTGACTTATCAGAAAATTCTGAGTATGATGAAGCAAAAAATGAACAAGCTCAAGTAGAAATGAGAATCGCTGAGCTAGAAAATAAATTAAGAAATGTTAAGTTAATTGATGAAGATGAAATTGATACGAAGACTGTTCAGATTGGAAACACGGTACAAGTTTTAGATATGGAGTATGATGAAAAAATAAATTATACAATAGTAGGTTCAACAGAAGCTGACTTGCTTGAAAATAAGATTTCGAATGAATCACCAATAGGGCAGGCTTTGCTTGGTAAGAAGAAAAATGATGTTGTTGAAGTTGAGGCCCCAGCAGGCATTTTGTCTTTTAAAATATTAAAAATAACAAAATAATAAATTAAAATAAAAGAATTTACCTGTTTTTATACGTAGAAATTAATGGGTAAATTTTTTTTTGCTTTCTATAATTTACATTTTATTTACATTTAATTTATAGCAAATTAACATGTTCATTGTATTATAATTTGCGAATAATGAAAAGCTATGTAGGTTATTTTATATATTTTCATAAGAATTTAAATTTGGTTACTGCTCTTACTAAATTTGAGTTAACATGAAAGTATGCAAAAATAATTCGCACTACATACATGGCTTGGCTATTATATATAGTTGTATTTACAACTGAAAATATGCAGTAAGCTAGGGGCGGGCTAAATCGCCCCGTAGCAATGCATAATTAAAGGAGCTGGTTTTTTTGAAGAAAGTTCTTGTCGTAGATGATGACAAAAATATATGTGAATTATTAAAACTATACCTACAAAAAGAAGGTTTTGAACTTTTTTTTGCCTATGATGGTAGTGAAGCAGTCAATATCGCGAAAGAGAAAAAACCAGATATCATAGTTTTAGATGTAATGATGCCTGTTATTAATGGCTGGGAAGCCTGTAAGTTGATTAGACAATTTACAGATGTTCCAATTATTATGCTTACTGCATTAGATACTACTGAAAATAAAGTACAGGGTTTGAATATTGGTGCTGATGATTATATAGTAAAGCCATTTGAACCTGTAGAAGTAGTCGCTAGGATAAATGCTCATTTACGAAGAGCTGAAAAAACTGAAGATAATAGTGCAGAAAATACTAAGAAACAAGAGACTGCACTTGTTGTAGATAATATAGATGTTGATCTCGATAAATATGAAGTAAAATTAGATGGTAAAATTTTAAAAGACTTAAAACCAAAAGAAATTCAGCTTCTTTATTTCTTTATGTGTAATAAAAATCAAGTTTTTACGAGAGAACAATTATTAGATAAAGTATGGGGCTATGAATATTATGGAGGTACAAGAACAGTTGACGTTCATATTAAGAGTCTTAGAGAAAAATTGAATAGTAAAAAAAGTAAATGGGAAATAAAAACTATTTGGAATGTAGGATATAAGTTTGAAATTAAGTAGTAAGAATGGGAGAATTTATGTTTAAAGGTATTTATTTTAGATTAGTTGCAACGTATCTTTCTCTATTCATAGTAATTGTGCTTTTGATATCTTTTTTTATGGGAAGTATTTTTTATAATGAATTTACTAATCAAATTGAAAAAGAGTTATTAAATGCCTGTGAAAAAACAAATGAATTGATGACAAGATATTATAGTAATGAAATAACTAAAGAAGAATTAACGGCATGGATTAATGCAATGGCTTATATTTCTAATCTTAAAATCTATATACTAAATCCAGATACATCAGTGCTTCATCAAGCAAATGAATCTGGGCAGATGAGTATGGATACACAAATCAGACAAGATATATTGAAAATTATGGAAGGAGAAACAATTAAGAGACTGACTTCGCTTTCTAATGATGAAAATAGTCTTGTTTATGTTGGAATACCTTTAACATATAATGACCAAATTAGTGGAGTTATAATAGCCTTTTCACCTTTAACAGAAGTTGAAGATTTATATGGTAAGGTTATTAAAATAATGATAATAATAATACTTTTAGTATTATTAATTGGTACTATAGCAATTTTAAGAGTTTCTGTAAAAATATCTGAGCCTATTACTGAGATTAGTGATTATGCTAAAAAAATTGGTAAAGGAGAAGATGTACCAGATGTTGAATTTGAAAGTAATGACGAAATTGGAATGTTGGCAAAATCTTTTAATGAGATGAAGAAAGAGATTGCAATTTCAGAGCAAATGAGAAGAGAAATCGTAGCAAATGTTTCTCATGAATTAAGAACACCACTTACCTCTATTATAGGATTTGTAAAAGGTATACTAGATGGTGTAATTCCAGATGAGGATAAAGAAAAATATTTATCTATAGTTTATGATGAAGCTAATAGACTTAAAGAATTGACGCAGGATATAGTTGATGTCGCAAAATTAGAATCAGGAAATATTGAATTACATAAAGAAGTGTTTAATTTAAATGAACTAACAAAAGAAGTTTATACAGAAATGGAAGATTTGGTAAAAGAAAAAAATCTTGATTTTATTCTAGAAGAAAAGATTGAAAACATTGAACTTAATGCAGATAAAGCTAGAATAAGACAAGTTTTCATAAATATAATTAATAACTCATTGAAGTTTACTAATAAAGGATATATAAAGATTACACTAGATAAAGAAAATGAAAAAGTATCTATTGTTATTGAGGATACAGGAATAGGAGTACAAAAAGATAGAATTTCACATTTATTTGATAAATTCTATACAGCTAATAATTATGGAGATGCAACGACAGGTACGGGTCTTGGACTTAGTATTGTAAAAAATATAGTCGATTTACATGGTGGCAACGTAACTATTGATAGTGTAGTTGGAGAAGGAACAACTATAAAGATAATAATATAAAAGAAAGGAAGTGAGATTAGTGGGAGCAAAATTTAAGATTGTTTCAACAATACTTATGTTTATACTTATAGCAATGCTTTTTGGAATTTTAATTAATTACTATAATGAACCAGTTGAAATACAAAATAATTCGTTAGTGAATAGCTATGCTAACACTAATCTTAAACTACCAGTAGAATCTGTGATTAATGAAAATGAAAGTGGAGACGTTTTATCTGGCGATATTGAATCTGGTGAACAATATATTAAATCAGGTGATAACAATTTTAATGAAGTTAGTTCCGGGGAGAGTGAAATTGAAAAAGTAATTGCTGAATCTAACCCAGTTATTTCATCACAACCTCCTACGACACCTATAATTATTTCATCAGAATCTACAATGACTGATGAAGAGAAAAAAGAAATATTAACAGATCTTGATAATACTTTAAAAGAATTATTGGAAGTTGTAGATAAAGTTCAAACAGTTGATGAAACTCGTCTAATTACAGAACAAGAGGGCGAGGTGCAATAATGAAAAAATTTTTAATTATTTTTTCTATGTTTTGCTTCTTTGTACTTTTAGGACCTTGCACCTATGCAACGGAAAATAATACTGTTATTCCTGAAGGAAATTTTGAGGAATATATTATAATGATGCAAGCCAGACAAGCAAAAGTAGATATTATAAAAAAGAATAATAGTGAAATAACAACACTTAAAGAAAGTTTAAAAGCAAATATTGCAATTGCAGTAGAAAAGGTAAATAATTTAAACATAAACATAAGTAATGGTAGTGCATTAATTTCGGATGAGGAAATTAATGAATTGAAGATTTTATTGGAATTTTTACAACAATCTACAAATACTTTAAATGAAGAAGTTGACAAAGTTTCTAGAGAAATTGAATCAATACTTGATTTGATTCAAACAAGAGGTATGGATTTAGCTCAATATGATTTACTTATAGAAAAACAAAATTCCGTTATTGTAAATATGAAAAATATATTACAAACAGTAAATCAAATTTAGAAAAATGAAAGGATTAAAGGTATGTCGTTTTTTGATAAATTAAAAGCAGGATTAGCCAAAACAAAAGAAACAATTACAACTAAAGTAAATAGCGTATTTAGTAATTTTAGAAAAGTTGATGAAAATCTTTTAGAAGAATTAGAAGAAGCACTTATATTATCTGATGTTGGTGTAGATACAGCAACAAAAATTGTAGACGACCTTAGAAAAAGAATTAAGCTAGAAAAGATAGAAGATGCAGAATTAGTAAAAGAGGCATTGAAAGATGAAATATCAAAAATTTTGAATGAAAAAGATACTTCTTTGCATTTAGATACAACACCATCTGTTATTTTAGTAGTTGGAGTTAATGGCGCAGGAAAAACTACTTCAATAGGTAAAATTTCAGCTAATTTGAAATCTTCTGGCAAAAAAGTTTTAGTTGCTGCAGCAGATACTTTTAGAGCAGCTGCAATAGAACAATTAGAGGTATGGACTGAAAGGGCTGGAGTTGATATTTTGAAGCGACCAGAAGGTTCTGATCCTGCTTCTGTAGTTTTTGATGCTATAAGCAAAATTAAGAAAGAAAATTATGATGTTTTAATAGTAGATACGGCTGGAAGACTACACACTAAGAAAAATTTGATGGAAGAGCTTGGTAAAATTCAGAGAATTATAGATAGGGAACTTCCAGATGTATCAAAAGAAATTTTGATTGTACTAGATGGAACAACAGGTCAAAATGCTTTGATTCAAGCTAAAGAATTTTCTGAAGTAACTAATATTACGGGAATTATTTTAACGAAATTAGATGGAACAGCTAAAGGTGGAATAGTAATAGGCATTTGTGATGAATTGAATGTCCCAGTAAAACTAATAGGTGTTGGAGAAAAAATAGAAGATTTGCAAGTCTTTAATCCAAATGATTTTGCAAGAGCATTATTTGATTAAATATGGAAATAATAAACATTAGGAGGAATCTTAATGTTTATTATTTTTAAGAAAAAAAGAAATTTAGAAAATAAAATAGATGAGTTATTGGAAAAATTAAATGAAACAAATTTAAATAAGTTTATGGAAATTATTATATCTCCAAAAAAATTATTTTGGAGAAATTTTTTAATAGGCATTGCCAGAGGAATAGGAAGTGCAATTGGATTTTCTATTTTAGGTGCACTTGTTTTATATTTATTGAGATATATTGTAATGCTTAATTTACCTGTAATAGGAGCTTTTTTAAGGGACATACTTGAAATGGCTGGTGTATCGATTTAAAAGTAACTGATTAAATTCATTTTGATATTGAAAAAAATGGTAATATATTTTAAAATATAGAGGAAGAAATGAAGAGGGGTATGTGATATCATGAAGATTGGTTTTGTTTCACTTGGATGTAGTAAGAATCTTGTAGATACAGAAGCTATGATTAAATTTTATAGAGATAGAGATTATCAAATTGTAGATACACCTGCTGAGGCAGATGTTATAATAATAAATACTTGTGGCTTTATTGAGTCAGCTAAGCAAGAAGCCATAAATACAATATTAGAAATGATTGATTATAAAACAAGTGGAAGTTGCAAATCGCTCGTAGTAACAGGTTGCTTAGTTGAAAGATATTTAGATGAGTTGGTAGAAGAATTTCCAGAGGTTGATTTATTTATTCCATTACGAGAATATAAAGATATTTTTGGAAAATTAGATTATATTAATAGACCAGTTACAACAAATAGCTATGCTTATCTTAAAATTGCAGAAGGTTGTAGTAATAATTGTACTTATTGTGCTATACCTAGTATTAGAGGACCGTATGTTAGTAGACCAATGGAAGAAATAATAGAAGAAGCTAAAACATTATATGGAAGAGGTTATAGAGAAATTATTGTTATCGCACAAGATACTACAAAATATGGAAAAGATTTGTATGGAGAGTATAAATTACCAGAACTTTTAGAAGAGCTTTCAAAAATTAATTTTACATGGATAAGATTTTTATATTCATATCCTGAAACTATTTCTGATGAATTGATTAAAGTGGTGAAAAATAGTGATAAAATATGCCATTATTTTGATATTCCAATACAACATATTTCAGATACAGTTTTAAAGAGAATGAATAGACATAGTACGAGTGAGACGATTAAAAATGTTATTTCTAAAATAAGAGAGGAAATACCTGATGTTGTCATTAGAACGACTTTGATTGTTGGTTTTCCGGGTGAAACTGAAGAAGATTTTGCAAAGTTAAAAGATTTTGTAGAAAAAACTAAATTTGATAGGTTAGGTGCTTTTGAGTATTCGAAAGAAGATAATACTCCAGCTGAAAAATTAGATGGTCATTTATCTGATGAGATTAAATCTGAAAGGTATAATACAATAATGCAAATACAACAAAAAATATCTAAGAGTAATAATGAAAGATTAATTGGTAAGGAATTAGAATGTATAATTCAAGGTGGCTCGGAATCTGGATATATTGCTAGAAGCTATAGAGATGTTCCTGAAGAAGATGGAGTTGTATTTGTACAGTCAGAAAAGAGACATAGAGCGGGAGATATTGTCCTAGTAAAAATAGTTCAAGCAGAAGATTATGACTTAATTGGAAATGAAATATGATTTAAATAAAGCATAAGGAGGAACTATATGAATTTACCAAACAAAATTACCATAGCGAGAATTTTATTAGTACCTTTAATGATGATAATTCCATACATAGGTATTAAAACAAAAATTTTATACGGACTGCCATTGTCAAATATAATAATTTTAGTTATTTTTTTAACTGCATCATTTACTGATTATTTAGATGGACATATTGCTAGAAAGAGAAATTTAGTAACTAATTTTGGAAAATTTTTAGACCCAATTGCAGATAAATTATTAGTTATAACTGCACTTGTGATGTTGCTTGAAATGCGAATTATACCGAGCTGGATTGTTGTAGTGATTGTTGCAAGGGAATTTATGGTTTCAGCTATTAGAATGCTTGTAGCGAGTGAAGGAAAAGTAATTGCAGCAAGCAAACTTGGAAAAATTAAAACTGTTACACAAATTATAGCTATTTCATTTGCTTTTATTGATGTAAATCCATTTTTTAAATTTATTGATGGTTCGTTGACAAATTTAACTTTGTTATTGAATGTACTTTCATCAGTTTCTATGTTAGTTGCCGTTATTGCTACTATATGGTCTGGTACAGATTATTTTATAAAATCTAAAGATGTGATCTTAAATACAAAATAGTTAAATGCTATATTATAGTTGAGAAAATTTATTCTAAAGTTTGAAGGTTAAATATTAGAAGTTATGTAAAACAATGCCTTTAGTCTTTTGAAAAAATTGCATAAAAGTTGCTATAGCTATTCAAAAAAATGAAAGGATTTGTTATAAAATGAGAATTGAAAATGGTTGTTTAGTTGAAGTATCTGAGAGCGATATAATAGATGGAAAATTTATAATTCCAGAAGGAGTAACAAGCATAGGTAGAGCTGCGTTTTGGAAATGTAGTGGACTAGAAGAGATAACAATACCAGTGAGCGTATCAAAGATAGGAGGGAGTGCGTTTTTAGGTTGCACAGGGCTAGAAAAAGTAATGATACCAGAAGGAGTGACAAGCATAGGTATGGGTACGTTTTCAGGCTGCACAGGATTAAAAGAGGTAATAATTTCAGATAGTGTAACAAATATAGACTGGGGTGCGTTTTTAGGTTGCACAGGGTTAAAAAAAATAACAATTCCAAAAGGAGTAACAAGAATAAATGCGGAGGTGTTTTCAGAGTGCACAGGGCTAGAAGAAGTAACAGTACCAGAAGGAGTGACAGAGATAAGTAATGGCGCGTTTTATGGCTGCACAGGATTAGAAAAGGTAACAATTCCAGAAGGAGTAACACGCATAGGTAGGGAGGCGTTTTGGAAATGTAATAGACTAAAAGAGATAACAATACCAAGGAGCATAGAGAAGATAGGAGAGAGTGCGTTTTCAGGTTGCACAGAATTAACTAAAATTATAACAGATGAAGGAGCAGTAACATTAGTAGAAGGAACATTTAATGTTTGCGAGTTTAGTGAAGAATTATTAAATTTATTACATGATCCAAATTTTGTTAAGAATTTTAATGAAACAATTGAATTGGTGAAAAAGTCACAACTATTAAACTCAAAAGATTATAATGAAGATGTGATGACGAAGGTTATTATAAATGCTCTTAATACAGTAGATTTGGATGAATTGAGAAAAATGCTTACAATAAAAGAAGTATCTCCAACAGATATAGAACAATATTTTAATGAAGAAAGTGAGTTATATAAGAAATATTTTGATAGAACGGTAGAAGTAGAAGGAGAGATAGGAATAGCAATACAAATAATAAATGGGATAGAAAAGAGTGAGTTATTTGATAAAAAAGGAAGATTAGATTTTTATAAAAAAGTGAATGAACTAATAAAAGATAAAAAAGTAAGAACAATAGAAGAAATAGTGGGAGAGATTAGTCCAGAGCAAAAGGATAAAGTAAAAGATTTATCAAAAAGAATTAATGAAAAAACAATAACCGAGAATTTATTATCAAGTGAAGAAGAGTTAAAGATAGGAATATTAAATGTTTTTGCAGGTTTACCAAATCAAGGAGAATTTGTATATAAGAAAATAAAAGATTTAATGATAGAAGGATATAAAAATACAGGAGTATTAAAAAAAGAAGAATTAATTGGGAAAATAAAAGAGGAGTTAGGAGAAGGAGTAGGAGCTGGAGTAGTAATAACAAGTAAAATAGAAGATATAACAAAAGAATTTGAGAAATACTTTGAAAATAATGAAAAAACAATTAATAGAAGTGCAGTAGAAATAATAGATACAGTAGGAGAGAAATTAGGAAGAGGATATATAAGAAAATTATCGAAGATACAGTCAACAAAAATGAAAGAGGAAGATTTAGATAAATGGATAGAAGAGGTAAATAGTCCACAAATAACGAAAGAAAGTATAAAACATAGATTAAAAGTAACAATAAAGCCAGGGAAAGAGGAAGAAGTATATAAAGAATTAGATAAAAGAAATGCAAAAGTAAGAGGAGTAGTATCATACAACCAAATGGAAGCAATGTTTGGAGGAATAAGAGAGCCATATTCAGAAGGATTTAGAGAATATTTTAAAAGACATTCAGAAGAGATACTAAATAATTCAGAATATTACACAAGACTTTCAGATATACATAATAATTATGAAAGTATGATGTCAAATCCAAATAATACAAGGGTGGAAGAATGGAATGTAAAAAAATTATTAGAAGTAATAGATTCTGCACCAATAGAAGGACAAAGAGAAGGAGATGAAGAGTTAGCAAGAATAGCACTAAGTGCAGTACCTAAAGGATTTGATGTAAAGAATTTTAGAAGAGCACAAGAATTATATGATAAAATGAGAGAAAGAGAGGACTCAACGATTCCACCAGTTACAACGAATGTACATAAGAAGTATAGAGGTAGAATGTTAAGACCAGATGATCCACTAGCAATATTTGTAGGAACATTAACAGATTGTTGTCAAGAATTAGATAATGCAGGAGAAGACTGTATGACACACTCAGTAACAGATAAAAATGGAGGAGTATTTGTAGTAGAAGAAGTAGACGATTCAGGGAAACCAGTAAGGTTAGTAGCTCAAAGTTGGGTATGGAGGAATGGATCGAGATTTTGCTTTGATAATATAGAGCAAGAAGAAAAGCATTTTGAAGATATAGCAACAGAAGAAGAAAGCAGAGCAGTGTTTAAAGTATATAAAGAAGCAGCTGAAAGAGCACTAGAATTAGATAAAGAGTTATTTGATGAATTAGAAAGAAAAGGACAAGTATCAAAAGAAGATAGAGAAAAATATGAATTACAAGAAGTAACAGTAGGAATTGGATATAATGCACAAAAAGAATTAGGGAGACTTATAAATGAAGGCAGATTAAAAGAAGCAAATGACGTGGCTCCTGAAGGATATAGTGGGTATAGAGATTCAAAAACATCGTATATTATTGCTGCAAAGAAAGATGAAGATAATAGTGAAAAGCAGTTAAAAAAGGAAGAAACAAAAAGAACGACACATTCTTCATTTAAATTTGGATATAAAAAAAGAAATGAAGTACAAATAATATCTGTTATAGGTTTAGATGATTATGATGACGACTATGAAGATTATGACGAAGACTATGATGAAGAAGTAAGTAAGAAAGATATAGAAGCGGCAATGAAAAAACGACAAAGAATAGAAATGCTAGATGGGAAAATAGAACAAATCAAAGAGATAGAAAAAGAAGCATTTAGTGAAGAGGAAAGAAATTTACAAGAAATAAATTACACAGAAGATTTAAAGAGAAAATATGAATTAATGAGTGACAGAATGAATGTAGCAATAGATAGAGAAGGGACGTTTTATATAGTATACGAAGAAACAGAAAGTAAAGTAAAGATACCAGGAATGGCAGTAATACCACAAAACGAAGGATCTAAACTATTAATGCAAGAAACATTGTATAAAATAATATTAGATGCGAAAAAAAGAGGAAAAAATATTGAAGTAACAGAGGAAAGAGATAAGTCAGGTATAGATTATGAAGAATTTAGCAATCTTTCAGAGAAAGAAATGCAAGATGAAATAGAAAAAATACATAAAAAGCAGAAAGGAATGCAAAGAAAAAGAATTATAGGGGATGAAAGATAATTTTTTAAAAAAATGTTAATATGTAAAGGAGATTAAAAATGTTAGAAAAAAGTATAATAGCATATGAGAAATATGAAAAAACAAATGAAAACAAAGAACAAGATATTTTAAAATTTTTTAAAGAAAGATTAATAGCAAATAAAGAAGATATAATAGAATTAATAAATATAAGTGAAGCAGAAATAAAATACGAAGATATTGAGGAAATTGTAAATAAAGAAATAGAAGAAATATCAAATTATAAAAAATCATCATACTGGGTTATAACTCCAAGTAACTTTATGGAAGCAATAGTTGATATGCCAATAGGAGTAGTAGGAGTTGAAACTGAAAATATATTAATTGCAATAAAAATGTGGATAAAAGCAATAAAAACACATAACGCAATAATTATAATAGATAAAGAATATAGTGAATTTGATGTAAAGCATTATATATATATATTATTAAGGGCTGTGTTAAAAAAGTTTAATATTGAAGAAGATTTAATTGATCATATTCCATACGAAGAAAGTATAGATAGTGATTATCAAAAAATAATAAAAATGAATAATGATGAAGATTATGATGTAATTAACAAGGAAAAAGATAACAAATTTATACTATATATAGAAGATGATTTTTTTGAGAAAGAAATTGAGAACAATAGGGATATTGACTATATTTTATTAAAAGGTAAATATGAAGATATAATAAATGAAATAAATCAAAAAGAATATGATGCAGTGTCGATATATACAAAGAGTCCAGAAATTGCATATAGAGCAATGAATGAGGTATATAGTGAAAATGTGTTAATCAATAGTAGTTTAAAAAATGTAAAAAAATTAAAAGAAATAAGAAAAAAAGAACTAAGAGATAAGAATGCGAAAAAAAACGAAATAGAATGTGATTTATTTATTGTTAAAAGTATGCTATTTCCATTTCAAAATACATCAAAGAGAGATTTATGATGTAAATGGCTGAAAGGAAAGCCAGTAATGATGAAATAAATAAGATAAAGATTTTGTTTAAACATTTTTAGCATTTGGAAAAAATTATAAGAAAGTTTCTATAGTATTAAAAGAATGAAAGGATTTGTTATACAATGAGAATTGTAAATGGTTGTTTAGTTAAAGTATATGGGAGCGATATAAAAGATGGAAAAGTAATAATTCCAGAAGGAGTAACAACTATAAATAGTTTTGCGTTTGAAGATTGCACAGGACTAAAAGAGGTAACAATTCCAAAAAGCGTAAGAGAGATAGGTTGGAATGCGTTTTTGGGCTGCACAGGACCAGAAAAAATGACAATACTAGGGAGCATAACAGATATAGGTAATAGTGCGTTTTCAGGCTGCACAGGACTAAAAGAAGTAACAATTCAAGGAAGTGTAAGAGAGATAGGCGAGGCAGCATTTTATGATTGCATAGGACTAGAAAAAATAACAATACTAGGGAGTATAACAAATATAGGTAATAGGGCATTTTATGGCTGCACAGGGCTAAAAGAAGTAAAAATTCAAGAGGGAGTGAAAGAGATAGGCTGGGGCGCGTTTAGAGAATGCACAGGATTAAAAGAGATAACAATTCCAGAAGGAGTAACCGAAATAGGTAGTAATGCGTTTAATGGTTGCACAGGATTAAAAGAGGTAATAATTCCAAGGAGTGTAACAGAAGTAGGTGTGGATGCATTTTCAAGATGCACAGGGCTAAAAGAGGTAACAATACTAGAAGGAGTAACAGAAATAAGTAGTGGTGCGTTTTATGGCTGCACAGGATTAGAAAAGGTAACAATTCCAGAAGGAGTAACAGAGGTAGGTAGGGATGCGTTTGGAGAATGCACGGAGCTAGAAGAAATAACGATACCAACGAGCGTCTCAAAGATAGGTAATTGGGCATTTTCAGGTTGCACAAGATTAAAAGAGGTAACAATTCCAGGGAGTGTAACAGAAATAGGTGAATATGCGTTTAGAGGCTGCACAGGGTTAACCAAAATTATAACAGATGAAAGAGCAATAACATTAGTAGAAGGAACATTTAATGTTTGCAATGTTAATGAAGAATTATTAAATTTACTACATAATCCAAATTTTGCTAAGAATTTTAATGAAGCAATTGAATTGGTAAAAAAGTCACAACTATTAAACTCAAAAGATTATAATGAAGATGTGATGACGAAGGTTATTATAAATGCTCTTAATACAGTAGATTTGGATGAATTGAGAAAAATGCTTACAATAAAAGAAGTATCTCCAACAGATATAGAACAATATTTTAATGAAGAAAGTGAGTTATATAAGAAATATTTTGATAGAACGGTAGAAGTAGAAGGAGAGATAGGAATAGCAATACAAATAATAAATGGGATAGAAAAGAGTGAGTTATTTGATAAAAAAGGAAGATTAGATTTTTATAAAAAAGTGAATGAACTAATAAAAGATAAAAAAGTAAGAACAATAGAAGAAATAGTGGGAGAGATTAGTCCAGAGCAAAAGGATAAAGTAAAAGATTTATCAAAAAGAATTAATGAAAAAACAATAACCGAGAATTTATTATCAAGTGAAGAAGAGTTAAAGATAGGAATATTAAATGTTTTTGCAGGTTTACCAAATCAAGGAGAATTTGTATATAAGAAAATAAAAGATTTAATGATAGAAGGATATAAAAATACAGGAGTATTAAAAAAAGAAGAATTAATTGGGAAAATAAAAGAGGAGTTAGGAGAAGGAGTAGGAGCTGGAGTAGTAATAACAAGTAAAATAGAAGATATAACAAAAGAATTTGAGAAATACTTTGAAAATAATGAAAAAACAATTAATAGAAGTGCAGTAGAAATAATAGATACAGTAGGAGAGAAATTAGGAAGAGGATATATAAGAAAATTATCGAAGATACAGTCAACAAAAATGAAAGAGGAAGATTTAGATAAATGGATAGAAGAGGTAAATAGTCCACAAATAACGAAAGAAAGTATAAAACATAGATTAAAAGTAACAATAAAGCCAGGGAAAGAGGAAGAAGTATATAAAGAATTAGATAAAAGAAATGCAAAAGTAAGAGGAGTAGTATCATACAACCAAATGGAAGCAATGTTTGGAGGAATAAGAGAGCCATATTCAGAAGGATTTAGAGAATATTTTAAAAGACATTCAGAAGAGATACTAAATAATTCAGAATATTACACAAGACTTTCAGATATACATAATAATTATGAAAGTATGATGTCAAATCCAAATAATACAAGGGTGGAAGAATGGAATGTAAAAAAATTATTAGAAGTAATAGATTCTGCACCAATAGAAGGACAAAGAGAAGGAGATGAAGAGTTAGCAAGAATAGCACTAAGTGCAGTACCTAAAGGATTTGATGTAAAGAATTTTAGAAGAGCACAAGAATTATATGATAAAATGAGAGAAAGAGAGGACTCAACGATTCCACCAGTTACAACGAATGTACATAAGAAGTATAGAGGTAGAATGTTAAGACCAGATGATCCACTAGCAATATTTGTAGGAACATTAACAGATTGTTGTCAAGAATTAGATAATGCAGGAGAAGACTGTATGACACACTCAGTAACAGATAAAAATGGAGGAGTATTTGTAGTAGAAGAAGTAGACGATTCAGGGAAACCAGTAAGGTTAGTAGCTCAAAGTTGGGTATGGAGGAATGGATCGAGATTTTGCTTTGATAATATAGAGCAAGAAGAAAAGCATTTTGAAGATATAGCAACAGAAGAAGAAAGCAGAGCAGTGTTTAAAGTATATAAAGAAGCAGCTGAAAGAGCACTAGAATTAGATAAAGAGTTATTTGATGAATTAGAAAGAAAAGGACAAGTATCAAAAGAAGATAGAGAAAAATATGAATTACAAGAAGTAACAGTAGGAATTGGATATAATGCACAAAAAGAATTAGGGAGACTTATAAATGAAGGCAGATTAAAAGAAGCAAATGACGTGGCTCCTGAAGGATATAGTGGGTATAGAGATTCAAAAACATCGTATATTATTGCTGCAAAGAAAGATGAAGATAATAGTGAAAAGCAGTTAAAAAAGGAAGAAACAAAAAGAACGACACATTCTTCATTTAAATTTGGATATAAAAAAAGAAATGAAGTACAAATAATATCTGTTATAGGTTTAGATGATTATGATGACGACTATGAAGATTATGACGAAGACTATGATGAAGAAGTAAGTAAGAAAGATATAGAAGCGGCAATGAAAAAACGACAAAGAATAGAAATGCTAGATGGGAAAATAGAACAAATCAAAGAGATAGAAAAAGAAGCATTTAGTGAAGAGGAAAGAAATTTACAAGAAATAAATTACACAGAAGATTTAAAGAGAAAATATGAATTAATGAGTGACAGAATGAATGTAGCAATAGATAGAGAAGGGACGTTTTATATAGTATACGAAGAAACAGAAAGTAAAGTAAAGATACCAGGAATGGCAGTAATACCACAAAACGAAGGATCTAAACTATTAATGCAAGAAACATTGTATAAAATAATATTAGATGCGAAAAAAAGAGGAAAAAATATTGAAGTAACAGAGGAAAGAGATAAGTCAGGTATAGATTATGAAGAATTTAGCAATCTTTCAGAGAAAGAAATGCAAGATGAAATAAAAAAAATACATAAAAAGCAGAAAGAAATGCAAAGAAAAAGAATTATAGGTGACGAAAGATAATTTTTTCAATTTCGCTAGTAGTATGCAAACATTGACATATCTGATTTTTTTATGGTATACTTGGAACTGTAAATCTTTACTAGGAAGGAGAATTTTATATGAGTGAAGAAAACATAAATAATGTGCAAAATGAAGAGCAAGATGTAAACGAATTAATGAAGATTAGAATAGCGAAATTACAGGAATTGCAAGAGAAAGGAAAAGATCCATTCCAAGTTGTTAAGTTTGACAATAAGGACAATAGTAAAGATATAAAAGAAAAATTCGTTGACCCGGTAGAGGGAGAAGAATATATTCCAATGAAAGTTTCTATTGCAGGTCGTTTGATGACTAAAAGGGGACATGGAAAAGCTACATTCTGCGATTTACAAGATATGTATGGCAGAATTCAAATATATGTAAAACTTGATGAAGTTGGCGAAGAGGCTTATGAAGATTTTAAAAAGTACGACATTGGAGATATTATAGGAATAACTGGTGAAGTATTTAAAACTCATACTGGAGAAATTTCCATTAGAGTTAAAACAATAAAATTGCTTTGCAAATCTTTACGACCATTGCCAGAAAAATATCATGGGCTAAAAGATATGGATTTAAGATATAGACAAAGATATGTTGACTTAATAGTTAATGCTGAAGTTAAAGATACTTTTGTCGCTAGAAGTAAGATTATTACAGGTATTAGGAATTATTTAAATGATAGGGGCTACTTAGAAGTTGATACTCCAATTTTAAATACAATTCCAGGTGGTGCTGCAGCTAGACCGTTTGTTACACATCATAATACTTTAGATATTGATATGTATTTAAGAATTGCACCAGAACTATATTTAAAAAGATTAATTGTTGGTGGATTTCATAAAGTATATGAAATGGGTAGACTTTTTAGAAATGAAGGAATGGATATTAAACACAATCCTGAATTTACTACTTTTGAATTGTATTCTGCATATGAAGATTATAACGATATGATGGATTTAACTGAAGATTTAATTGTTACACTTGCAAATGATGTTTGTGGTACTACTAAAATTAATTATCAAGGTACAGATATTGATCTTACAAAATCATGGAAAAGAATATCTATGATTGATGCGATTAAAGAAGTTACAGGTGTAGATTTTAATGAAACTAATACAGATGAAGAAGCTTTAACAATGGCTAAATCAATTGGTATTGAAATTGAAGGATTTAAAAATAGAGGCCATATTATAAATGAAGTGTTTGAAGCTAAAGTTGAAGAGACTTTGGTACAACCTACATTTGTTAAAGATTATCCTGTAGAAGTTTCACCTTTAACTAAAAAGAAGCCATCTGACCCAAGATTAGTTGAAAGATTTGAATTATTTATAGGTGGAAGAGAATACGCAAATGCTTATTCAGAGTTAAATGATCCAATTGATCAAAAAGAAAGATTTATGATGCAAATGGCTGAAAGAGAGGCTGGCAACGATGAAGCAAATATGATAGATGAAGATTTTGTTCAAGCCTTAGAATATGGTATGCCTCCAACAGGTGGTTTAGGAGTAGGCGTTGATAGGCTTATAATGCT
>CAYNYD010000005.1:0-26152 GCA_964401375.1 uncultured Eubacteriales bacterium
ATAGCAAGAAAAAATAACCTGTAATATCAATTGCATCCATTGAATTTGAATTTTCTTTTTCTTTAAAAGAACAAAACGAACTATGAAAAATGCGAGACCTACAGCACAGGATATCGGAAGAGCTTGCATAAAGTAACCTAAAACTGTTCCACTATTCATTTCCATACGAAAAAAACTATATGCGTTCAAAATTGCTTGTCCTCCTCAAATCCCGATTTACGTAAACAATGGAACTACTGGTCTTAGCGATAAATCTCTGCATTTAAATGAATATCTTTTAAAAATTTGCTAAATTTTTTAGAATCAAAAATTTCATTAACGGATTAATTATATATTAAGTTCAAACTATAAAAAGTTCGAACAGAAACGTCACTTGGAGGCGCCAATCAGATTTGAACTGATGATCAGGCTTTTGCAGAGCCGTGCCTTACCACTTGGCTATGGCGCCTTATATTAAATTAAAAATGGTGCCCAAGGCGGGACTTGAACCCGCATGGTTTCCCGCACGATTTTGAGTCGTGTGCGTCTGCCAATTCCGCCACTCGGGCAAATATGTAACTAACAATTACTTTGTAATTATAGCCTATATTTGCCCTCTTGGCAAGTAATTTTTTCTAAAATTTTTATAAATTAATACCCTTCAATTAGCGAATTTAATACTGCATAATGGTCTTTTTCTTCTTTCAATATTGTAATAGCTCCATGACCAGGATATATTATTATATTATCAGGCATACTAAATATCTTCTTCAATGATTCCTTCATATCCTTTTCTGAACCTGTTTTTAAATCTGTTCTTCCATACATTCTTTTAAAAAGAGTATCACCTGTAAATAATGCATCATTAATTAATATGCTAATACTTCCTTTTGTATGACCGGGAGTATGAATAATTTTAGCTTCAAGGTTGCCAATTTTTATTATATCGCCATCTTTTACAGTTATATCAGCTTCAATAAAATTTTCTGGTGTACCGTACTAATTTACACATATTAATACTTGAATCTGTTAATCCTTCTCTATCATCTTCATGAATAACAATCTTACTATTTGGATAATAATTATGCAAAAGTTTTAAACCTGCTATGTGATCTGCGTGACAATGGGTTAAAACAATATATTTGATTTTCAATCTCATATTTTCTATATAATTATAAACTTTATCAATAGCCCCTCCCGGATCAATAACAATTGCTTCTTTTGTCTTTTCATCAGCAACTACATAAATATTAGTGTACATATCCATATCAGCAACTGCATCTCTATACATCTTTAGTAACATTATTTTTCCTTCTTTCTAAATATGAAGAATCTAACTTTTATTTCTGCCTATGAACATCGTAAACAGAATCCACTTTTCTTAACCCTTTTATTAATTTATTTAATTTTTCTGTATCACTTATCTCCACTCCAAGTGTAGTTATTGCAACTCTATTATTGTTTACAGATCTGGCATTAATAGACATTATAGTTATTTTTAATTCATTTGCAACTCCAGTAATATCAGCAAGAAGTCCCGCTCTATCATTAGCATAAATCTCCAATTCAGCAATATAAGAAGCTTGAGGCTCTTTTACCCACTCCACTTCAATTAAACGTTGTTCATCTGTTAATAAATTTTTACAATTAATGCAATCCGCTCTGTGTATAGACACTCCTCTCCCTTTAGTTACATAGCCTATAATATCATCACCGGGAAGTGGATTACAACATTTAGATAATTTTACCAAACAGTTATCAATACCTTTTACAACAATACCTGTTTTAGAAGATTTTGGTCTTGAATCAATTTTTGCTTCTCTAAGTTCCTCAAGTTTCGTTTCAATTTCTTCTTCTTTATGTTCTTTTTTATATTCCTCTAATAATCTTGTAATAATTTTTTGTGGAGATATAGCTCCGAAACCAATTGCTGCATAACAATCTTCTAAAGTGTTGTATTTATATCTATTAAGAGTTTTTTCTACCCATTCTGTTTTAAATAAATCAGCAAAAGACATTCCAATTCTTTTTAATTCTTTTTCAATTAAATCTTTACCTTTTATTATATTTTCTTCTTTTTGAGCCTTTTTAAACCAGTTTTGAATTTTATTTCTAGCTTGAACTGTTTTAACAATTTTTATCCAGTCTCTGCTAGGCCCTTTAGAATTATCAGAGGTAATGATTTCAACAATATCACCATTAGAAAGTTTTGTAGTTATTGGAACCATCTTACTATTTACTTTTGCACCAACCATTTTATGTCCTACTTGTTCATGTATCTGATAAGCCAAATCTATCGGTGTACTTCCTGCTGGTAAAGATTTTATATCACCTTTAGGTGTAAAAACAAAAACTTCATCTTCAAATAAATCTCCCTTTAATTTATTTAAGAAATCATGCTCATCATTTGTATCTTTTTGCCATTCAAGAGTCTCACGAAGCCAAGATAATTTTTCATCAGCAGCAGTTACATTCTTTCCTTCCTTATAAGCCCAGTGTGCAGCAATACCATACTCAGCAACTCTGTGCATATCCCAAGTCCTAATTTGTACTTCAAAAGGCACTCCTCCTAATCCAATTAAAGTAGTATGAAGTGATTGATACATATTAGGTTTAGGCATAGCTATATAATCTTTAAATCTACCAGGCATAGGTTTATATAATTCGTGTACTAGACCAAGTGCAGCATAACAATCTTTAATTGAATTAACAATAATTCTCATTGCGAACAAGTCATAAATTTGATCTAAAGTTTTATTTCCCTTTTGCATTTTTCTATAAATACTATAAAAATGTTTTGGACGGCCATAAACCTCAGCATCAATTTTCATCTCTTTTAATTTCTTTTTTATTTCAACAATTATTTCATTTATAAATTTTTCACGTTGTTCTCTTTTTGCATTAATTCCCTCTACTAATTCATTATATGCCTCTGGTTCCAAATATAAAAAACTTAAATCTTCTAATTCCCATTTTATTGAATATATACCAAGCCTATTTGCCAATGGTGCATATAGTTGCAAAGTTTCTTTGGCAATCGCAATTTTTCTATCATCACTTAAATGCTTTAATGTACGCATATTATGAAGCCTATCAGCAAGTTTAATCATAAGTACGCGAATGTCTTTTGCCATTGCCATAAAAAATTTTCTATAATTTTCAACTTGTTCTTCTTCTTTATCAAAATAAGAAATAATTTTTCCAAGCTTTGTTACACCATCAACCAACTCAGCAATTTCTGATCCAAACTCATTTTTTATATCTTCAAGTGTAACCTTTGTATCTTCAACCACATCATGAAGAAGAGCAGCACAAATCGCATAATCATCAAGTTCAAGAGAAGAAACAATATATGCAACTTCTAAAGGGTGAATAATATAAGGTTCTCCTGATTTTCTAAATTGACCATTATGAGCTTCCAATGCATAATTATAAGCTTTCATAATAAGCTTTGAATCAGACTTTTTATTATATTTCTTTGTTCTTGAAATTATCTCTTCAATGGTCGCCATATAATCACCTACATTCTAATTTAAACTCCTTTTTATATCTTTAACATTTAATTGTATACTTTCAACATTATTAAATTTATTAAGTTCCAAAGCATAAACTAAATCAACTTTATCTCCAAGATGAATTTGTTTATCTCCCAAATTAAAGCCAATAGCATTTAAAACTATATTATTATCTTTCAACGTAAGCTTTAAATGTCTATCATTTGAAAGTAATCTAACACTTTCAACTTTTAAATTTTTAGAAACAAAAAGAGGAGATGGATTACTTTCACCATAAGGTTCTAATAATTTCATATCATCAAAAATATTATAATTTATTTCTCTGGCTGATACAACAGCATCAACCTTAATACTAGGAATTGCATCTTTATCAATTTTTTCGCTAGCTACTTCCATAAGTTTCTTTTTAAAATTTTCATAATTACTTTCTTTTAAAGAAAGACCTATTGCCATTTCATGTCCACCAAATTTATCTAAATAATCACTACACTTTGTCAATGCTTCATGCAAATCAAAGCCGTCAATACTTCTACCAGAACCTTTTCCAATTCCATCTTCAAAGGAAATCAAAATAGAAGGCTTATAATATAAATCCGTAATCTTTGAAGATACAATTCCAATAACTCCATGATGCCAATTCTCTTTTCCAACAATTATTATATCATTTTGATATAATTTATCCCTTTCAATCATTCCAATAGCTTCATCAATAATTCTTTTTTCAATATCTTGTCTTTCTTTATTCAACTCATTTAAACTATTTGCAATTTGCTTAGCTTCTTCAGTAGAAGGTGTAAGCAAAAGTTTAAGTGCAAGTTCAGCTTTTCCCATTCTTCCACAAGCATTAATTCTTGGAGCTAGTCCAAAAGAAATGCTTGTAGAATCTATATAGTCATATCCAACTGTTTCAATTAAAGCTCTCAAACCTATATTCTTTGTTTCTTTCATCAATATTAAACCATAACTAACAATTATTCTATTTTCGTCAACAAGAGGAACAATATCTGCAACTGTTCCAAGACAAATAATATCCAAATATTTCAAATATTTTTTCCTATCCAAATTTAGTTTTATCGATATTGCATGTATTAATTTAAACGTTACTCCAACACCAGCAAGTGAAGAAAATGGATAAGTTGAATCATTTCTTTTTGGATCAATAACAGCAAATGTGTCTGGTAATTTTTCTGGACATTCATGATGATCTGTAACAATAACATCAAGTCCTAATTTTTTTGCATATTCAACTTCTTCATAAGCAGAAATACCACAGTCTACTGTTATAAGCACCTTTGTACTATTTTTAGATATTTTTTCTAGTGCTACGTTATTAAGTCCATATCCCTCATCTAATCTATTTGGCAAGTAATAATCATTTTCAATTCCAAGTTCTGTTAAAAATTTAGAAAGTGTTGCAATACTTGTTATTCCATCAACATCATAATCACCATATATAGTAATCTTTTCTTTTTTATCTTTACACTCTATTATTCTTTCCACAGCCTTGTCCATATCATTTAATAAAAATGGATTATATAATTTTTCTAATTTAGGATGTAAAAAACCTTCAATCGCATTATCGTCTTCTAGTCCTCTATTTATTAAAACTCTCGCAATTATCTCAGAAACACTATGTTTGGTGGCTAAACTTTTTACCTTGCTTTCATCTGCTACAATATACTCCCATTTTTTGTTCATCATTCTTCCTTTCTAGCTATAAAATTAGCTTTATTTAAACATTTGCATTAATTTTACAACAAAAAGACATATTTTTCAAGGTAAAAAATTTGTAAAATATTAAACCATTTTAAGCAATATTTCTTTAATTTTAGCTTTAAAATTCAAGTTTATCTTCAATAAATTTTTCTAATTCACTTATTGGTAATCTTACTTGTTCCATTGTATCTCTATCTCTAATAGTAACTGTGTTATCCTCCATCGTTTGAAAATCAACAGTAATGCAATAAGGAGTACCAATTTCGTCTTCTCTTCTATATCTCTTTCCAATGCTTCCTGCTTCATCATATTCTACATTAAACTTTTTAGATAAATCATCAAATACCTCTGTTGCCTTTTCGCTTAATTTCTTAGAAAGAGGCAAAACAGCAGCTTTAAAAGGTGCTAAAACAGGATGTAAATGTAAAACAGTTCTAACATCTCCTTCTGCAATTTCTTCTTCATCATAAGCATCGCACAAAGCAACAAGGCAAATTCTATCCACACCAACGGCAGGTTCAACGCAATAAGGAATATACTTTTCATTTGTTTCTGGATCTAAGTATGATAAATCTACCCCAGAAGCTTCTGAATGTCTACTCAAATCATAATCAGTTCTATCAGCAATACCCCAAAGTTCGCCCCAACCAAATGGAAATAAATATTCAATATCTGTTGTAGCCTTACTATAGAAAGATAGTTCAGCTTTTTCATGATCTCTCATTCTTAAATTTTCAGGCTTAATGCCAATAGATACTAACCAATTTTTGCAATAATCTTTCCAATATGCAAACCATTCTAAGTCTGTACCAGGTTTGCAGAAAAATTCAAGTTCCATTTGTTCAAATTCTCTAGTTCTAAATATAAAATTACCAGGAGTAATTTCATTTCTAAAAGAACGTCCCATTTGTCCAATACCCATAGGCATTTTACCTCTTATTGCTCTTTGTACATTTTTAAAGTTTACAAACATACCTTGAGCTGTTTCTGGTCTTAAATAAACTTCAGATTTTGCATCTTCAGTAACTCCCATAAATGTTTTAAACATTAAATTAAATTTTCTAATATCTGTAAAATCCGTTTTACCACAGTTTGGACAAGGTATTTTGTTTTTATTTATATAATCAACTAATTCTTCATTAGTCCAACCATCTAGACCTGAGATTTGCTCTCCTTTAGCAAAAGACCATTCTTCAATTAATTTATCTGCTCTATGTCTTGTTTTGCAGGCTTTACAATCAATTAAAGGATCACTAAATCCACCAACATGACCAGTAGTAACCCATACTTGTGGATTCATAATTATAGCAGCATCAATACCTGTGTTATATTTGTTTTCCCTAATAAATTTCTGCCACCATGCATCTTTTACATTCTTTTTTAATTCGCTTCCTAAAGGGCCATAATCCCATGAATTTGCTAAACCTCCATAAATTTCAGATCCTGGAAATACAAAGCCTCTGTTTTTGCATAATGCAACTATCTTATCCATATTTTTTTCCATTTCATATAACCTCCCTTAAAATTTTAGCTAGAAACTATAAATATTTGTTTTTTTATTTAAACATAAAAAAGTCCCCAGCTGTATTTTTTTATTACAGCTAGGGACGAAAATAACATTCCGCGGTTCCACCCTAGTTAGCAAAGTTTTAGCTTTACTCACCTTGATTTTTTATCACTCCAAAGCTCCTTCATTAAACTTAGTTTATCTATTTACACCAAACATAGACTCTCTAAAAAACTAATATTTAATTACTCTTCTTTATCAACATGATGTTTGTCTAAACACATTTATTATATGCAAATCTATATTACAAGTCAATATGCAAATCTATATATTCATATAAAAAAGCTTACTATTTTTTTACTACAAATTGGTTCTATTTGTTGATTAATTTATGCAAATATTAGCAAAATACGAAATGATAGCAATAAAAAGACCGACTGTAAAGAATCTCCTAGCAATAAATATTCACCAGCCTAGCTGGTGGTTTTATAAATACAAAAAATGCGCGAAATTTCTTCACGCATTTTTTGTTGGACTCTTCAGCACTTTTCTCTTCTTTCTAGGGAGTTTCAAAGAAATCCCCAAGGATTTCCTCTAATACACCCTTGTATATACAGTAACCCTTTCGACTCAGTCGATCAGGATCCCGCCATTTTAATTCCTCCAAGAAAGAAACAGAATACCTACCGAATTTTCCTTCTCTGGCGTACATTTCGCACTCAGCGAATGCGTATTCTTCTGCTTTCGCTGAAAGTGACTTTCCATGAGACTCATGAGGTTGAAGTTTGTCGTTTTGAGTGATTTTCATAGTCTTCTCTCTTTCTGGCATTCGCCGTCGGTCCCTATAAACTCTATATAATTATTAGTCACTATTTTATCAAAGTTTGTAATTTATGTCAACAATTTGGGTCGATTTTTTTAATTACTCAAATTTACATAAAATTTTTATGATTATAATTCGCTCTTCATCTCATGGCCTCTTCAAACATTGGTAACACTCCTATACTATTTTCATCTAGCTTTTCTGCGACTTGATATATATCATGTCCTGGAAATTGATTGCCTTCAATAAGTACAGGACCTTTTACACTCATTCCAACGTCCCAACCAACATATCTAACATGGGTACTTAATTTTGCAGCTTTTTTTACAAGTTCTTTTGCTTCATTCCAAAAAGGCATTTGAAAACCTTTAATTACAGTACCAGTAGTAGGATGTTTTTCAAACACAGTTCCTTCTTTATTAACTGCATCTTCTTCAACTATTCCTGTTTCAACATTTATTTTAGCTGTCATTCCACCACTATTAAAATTATCTACATGATTAATTCCGTTTCCAATTCTCAAAAAAGCAGTTAAAATAGTCACTTCGCCTTTATCATTCATAACAGAAACCATTCTAGTTGTATTTACACTACTTGGATTAAGTTTATTCATTTCATCACATTGAATTACAGGCTCTTCAAGAAGTTCAAGCTTATTTTCTATTAAATGATTATATAACTTTTCTATATCTTCCCATTCTTTTGTTTTAATTTTTTCAATATTTTTTCCACATTGTCCATCATTTGGCTTAGCAAAAAAAAGTTCATGATTATTAATCCACTCAATTGTTTCTTCTTTTTTATAACCAATTGGATATAAATAATCACGTTTTAAATATTCTTTAAACATATCATTAAATTCATTTTTATTATTAAATAAATGCCAATAGTCTTTTTCATTTAATTTTTTTACAAATTTATTATTTAATCCTCTTGTCAACATTGTTTTGCGTTGCTTTGATGATAGCTTATAAAAACCAATAACATCATAGTCAACATATCCAGCACCATAACGAATACCACACCAAACCATATCACAAAAAATTCCAAATTTACTTTTGTTACACTTTTGTTTAACTATATTAATTCTTTCAAACATGGATTTATAGCTCATTGTAGTAAGTCTTTTTATTAGATAACTTAAACTAGGCATCCTAACCTCCTAAAATAAATCTTTATTTTAAAATTATATATTATGACTAGAGAAAAAACAAGTAACCCTTATATAAATCAATAAAAATCAGTAAACTATTAAAAAATAACTGTATTTTTCAAAATTTTCTATTTATTTTTTTTCGTATATGTTATATAATTTTAATAGATTTATATTTCTGCTTATATAAAGGAGGAAAAAATATGAATGCATGGACATTATGGCTTATTGTAGCTGGAGTATTTTTTGTTCTTGAATTTGTAACTGAAGGTATTCTTTTTTGCTGGTTTGGTGTAGGTGCAATTGTTGCAATAGGAATTAGCTTTTTAACAGACAACTTCATTATTCAATTTTTGACATTTACAGTTGTATCGATTCTTCTAGTTTTATGTTCTAGAAAATTTGCAAAAAAAGTCGAACCAAAAACAGTTCCTACAAATGTTTATACAATAATTGGTAAAAAAGCCGTTGTTACTACTGCAATTGATAATGTAAAAAGTCAAGGGCAAATTAAAGTTGATGGAGATATTTGGTCAGCTAAAAATGAAGTTGATGAAGTAATTCCTGAAGGTGAAACTGTTGAAATTTTACAAATAGATGGTGTAAAAACAATAGTTAAAAAAATTTAAAAATGGAGGGGTTTTTTATGGGATTCTTTTTAGGTGTACTTCTTATTATTGCTATTATCATTGGATTAACATGTTTTAGAGTTGTTAATCAATCAGAAGTGGTAATTATTGAAAGAATTGGTAGATATTTGAAAACTGCTACAGCTGGTTTAAACATTATTATTCCTTTTGTTGATAGAGTTCGTGCAACCGTTAGTTTGAAAGAGCAAACAATGGACGTCCAACCTCAAAGTGTTATTACAAAAGATAATGTTACAATCAGAATTGATACAGTTGTATTCTTCCAAATCACAGATGCGAAAAAAGCTGTATACGAAATTGAAAATTTACAAAATGGTATTAAATACCTAACCACTACAACTATTCGTGATGTTGTTGGTAAAATGGATTTAGATAGCACATTTAGTTCAAGAGAACAAATTAATATGCAACTTCGTCAAATACTTGATGAAGCAACTGATAAATGGGGTTGCAAAATTAATCGTGTTGAAATCAAAGACATTGATCCTCCAAAAGACATAAGAGAAGCAATGGAAAAACAAATGAACGCTGAAAGAACTAAGAGAGCTTTAATCCTTCAAGCTGAAGGTGAGAAACAGTCTGCTATTACAATTGCAGAAGGCCAAAAAGAAGCTAGAATTCTTGATGCTGATGCTGATAGAGAAGCTGAAATTAGAAGAGCTGAAGGTACTAGACAATCTACTATTCTTCAAGCTGCTGGTGAAGCTGAGGCTATTGAAAAACTTGCTCAAGCTAAAGCAAGAGAAATTGAATTAGTATATAATGCAATTAAATCTTCTAATCCAGATGACAAGCTTGTTGCAATTAAATCTTTAGAAACACTTGAAAAAGTTGCAAATGGATCAGCAAATAAAGTATTTATTCCATTTGACACAACTAAAGCATTGGCAGGACTTGGTACTTTAAAAGAAGTAATCAAAGATTAAAAAATACTAAATAAAGTAATTAAGAGTAACTGAAAAAAGCAGTTACTCTTTTTTAATGTCACATTTTTTGAGTATATATCTTCAAAAATCCGTCAATTCTTATTATGAGCTATTGTACGTAATCTTCGTTATTAATTAATTTGCTAACTATTACAAATAATATTTCTACATATTCATATAGTTACATATCAAGTAAATATTGATTTTACTATATTTTTATGCAATAATATCATTGATATTTTATTAATTAGAAAGGAATCAAAATGATAAGTAAAAAGACTTTAAATAATTTAGAATATTATAAAATTATAGACACTCTAAAAGAAAATTGTGTTACATTTGTTGGAAAAAAATTAGCAGATGAGCTTACTCCATCTAGTAAAATTGATGAAGTAGCTTCACTTCAAGCAGAAACCACAGAAAGTGTCTCATATGCTTTAAGAAAAAATATACCACCTATCTCTCCTATTCCAAATTTAAATAATATTATAAATAAATTAAATATTGGGAGTATTTTATCTATTGAGGAATTATTAAAAGTTGGAACAACTTTAAAAATTTTTAGAGAAGTAAAAGAATATTATAAAGAAGATAGTTTAGATGATATTAAAATTATCAATTCTTATTTTGAAAATTTATATACAAATAAAAATCTAGAAAATGAATTACTTAGATGTATCAAAAGTGATACAGATTTAGATGACCATGCAAGTCCAGCATTATATAAAATCAGAAAGCAAATTACAGATTCAGAAATTAAAATAAAAGAAAAGTTAAATAATATTATCCACTCTTCCTCTACTTCAAAGTTTTTGCAAGATTCTGTTGTTACATTTAGAAATGGTAGATATGTTATTCCTGTAAAACAAGAATATAAAAATGAAATAAGTGGATTAGTCCATGATTCTTCTTCATCAGGAAGCACCATCTTTATTGAACCAACTGCTGTTTTTAATATTAACAATGAAATAAAGGAACTACATTTAAAAGAAAAAGTGGAGATAGAAAGAATACTTGCACTTCTTACTCAGATGATTAGTCCACTAACTATTGATATTTCTACTTCTTGTAAAGTTTTGGGTAAAATTGATTTTGCATTTGCAAAGGCAAAACTTTCTTTTGATATGAATGCTTTTGAACCCAAATTAAATAGTAATGGTTATATAAATTTAAAAAAAGCGAGACATCCTTTGCTAAATGCTAATACTGTCGTTCCAATTGATGTATGGCTTGGAGATAAATTTAATAGTTTAATTATAACAGGTCCTAATACTGGTGGTAAAACTGTAACTTTAAAAACTGTCGGATTACTTACTTTAATGGCTCAATCAGGACTGCATATTCCAGCAAATGAATCTTCTGAAATTGCTGTTTTTGATAATGTTTATAGTGATATTGGAGATGAACAAAGCATTGAACAATCGTTAAGTACCTTTTCCTCTCATATGACAAATGTTGTTTATATAACTAACAACATAACAAAAAATGATTTAGTGCTATTGGACGAATTAGGATCCGGAACAGACCCAGTTGAAGGTAGTGCCTTAGCTCGCGCAATTCTAAGTTTTCTACATGATGTTGATTGCAGAACTATTGCGACAACACATTATAGTGAATTAAAAACATTTGCAATTCAAAGTGATGGTATGGAAAATGCATCTTGTGAATTTGACTTTGAAAAATTAACACCAACATATAAATTACTCATTGGTGTTCCAGGCAGAAGTAATGCTTTTCTTATTTCTAAAAAACTTGGATTGTCGGACAAAATATTAAATACTGCAAATACTTATATCAATGAAGAAAATGTTAAATTTGAAGATATTTTAACAACTATTGAACAAGATAAAAGGACCATAAAAGAACAGAAAGAACTTTCAAATAAAATGCTTAATGAAGCTAAAACACTTAAAGAATCTGCTGAAAAAATGCATAATGATATAAAAAATAAAAAAACAGAAATAATAAATGATGCAAAAATTCAAGCAAGAGATTTACTTCTTGATGCGGAAGAAGAAGCAAATAAAATAATAAAAGATTTAATAGAAATAAAATCTACATCTTCAAAAGATCAATTTAAAAAGGCTGAAGAAAATAGACAAAAAATAAAAAAGAGTATTTCTGAACTTCAAAAAGATTTACTTATTCCAAAAGTAACTTCTACAAACAATGCTCTAAAAAAATCTGAAGTAACAAAAGGTATGGAGGTTTATTGCCCTTCAATTGAGCAAAATGTAACAATACTTTCTCTTCCAGATAAAGATGAAAATGTTCTTGTACAATCTGGAATTATGAAACTAAAAATGCATATTTCTAATTTAGAAAAAATAAAAAAAGAAACTACTAATAAAAAAATAACCCCAACTTCTAAACTAAAAAGTGCTAAATCAAAAACAATTTCTACTGAAATTAATTTATTAGGAATGACTGTAGATGAAGCCATTTCTGTATTGGAAAAATACCTAGATGATGCATATCTTTCTGGACTTCATGAAGTTAGAATTGTACATGGCAAAGGTACAGGTTTACTTAGAAAAGGCGTTCAAAATTACTTGCACACTAATCCTCATGTAGAATCTTATAGACTTGGAATGTATGGTGAAGGTGATTCACGGAGTAACTATTGTAGAAATAAAAAATAATTAAAAAATAAGATTCATGTTATTCTTGATAGCATGAATCTTGTTTTTTATATTAATTTTTAACTTTTTTCTTCCATTTAAACAATGAAACAAAAGGTTTAACTATAGCATCGTAAACTTTTTCTTTAAACGTCTTCCTAACTGCAAGAGACATTTCAACATCTTCATTTTCATTATTTGTAACAGTAGCATATTTAGAATCATATTCAGACTGAAGCCTAACAATAGCTGGTGCAATCTCTTTTCGTATGTATTCCAACGCACTAGCCTTACTAGTAGTCCTTTCTAAATCAATAGTAATATGAACACTATTTTCTAAATTGCTTATTTTAGATTTAATTGTTTTTTCAGCCTTTTTGTATTCTTCAGAATCTGGAACAGAAGTAAAAATAGTTTGTATATATTCATTCATGCAAGCTAATTCCCCATTCGTAAGTACTTCTTCAAATTCGTCTAAAGGACTAGCTGCCATTGCAGAAATATATATTGTAGAAAGCAATCTGCTTAATTCAAGATTTTTAGCAGCCTGAACATTTAACTCAGCAACTTTAGTTTTACCTTCTGTAATTTGAGTATCAACATTTTCTTTTAATTCTTTTAATTTATCTAATAATTCAACAGGAAATGCCTCTTCAGTATCACATTCTATTGAATATTTAACTATACTAGATATTAGTGACTTAAAGCTTTCATCTTCCTCCCATAGTATCAATGATTTTTTACTATTAGGGTTAATCATTTTCTCAAGCTTTTCAAGTTTTTGAACTTGTTTTTGTAATTCAATTACCTTTGTATCAACTGTATTTGTATCCATAAACTTTCGGCTTTCGACATAATGCCTAAGCCACTCCTCCTTCTTCATTAGTAATCTAACCTACTATACTAATTATAGCATTTTTCAAGCTTTTTTTGCAATTACACAATTATTAAGTTTATGTTACAGCATTATTACAGTTTACAAAATACAAAGTTAAATATAATTACCTACTTAAACTCTCTTCATTTATTTTCTTTATTTCTTCAAATCGTTTTACTTTATTAGTAGTCGTTTTTATTAAAGGCTCATCTGTAATAATTAGTTTTTTAATATATTTATAAGTAGGCATTTTTTTGTTTAATTCTTTTATCTTTTTCATATACAGTTCATGCATTTCATCATCTTGCATCGTTCCATTTTTTTGTATAAATTCATCTTTGTCATAAACAATTTTGGCCCAGATTTCAACATCACCATCTTCTGCTGTTTTACCAAAAACTATTGATTCAGAAATACAAGGCAATTCATTTAAATGCATTTCTATTTCATCTGGAAAAACATTTTTACCATTTTTTAAAACAATTACATCTTTTTGTCTTCCAGTAATAAATAGATATCCATCATCATCTATTCTACCTAAATCACCAGTCCTAAACCAATCATGATCTAAAACTTTATTTGTAGCTTCTTTATCATTGTAATAGCCCAACATAACAGACTGAGCTTTGACTAATATTTCCCCGATTCCATCATTATCAGGATTATCAATTTTTGCTTCAATTTTCTTTAGTGGAAATCCAACAGAACCTTTCCTTTGCTTATCATATCTCTCACATGATATAACAGGCGATGTTTCAGTCAAGCCATAACCTTGCAACATTGAAAATCCAAAATCATTATAACCCTTTGCAACTTCTGGATTAATTGCTGCTGCTCCACTAACCAATAATCTAATTTTTCCTCCCAAGGCTTCATGAATTTGTTTAAATAACTGCTTTCTCATATCAATTCCTAATTTTAAAAGAACTTTACTTACTTTCAAGGCAAATTTTACTTGAGTTTCTTTCTTTCCTTTTTTAATTTGTTTCCATAATTTTTTATATATACCTTCATATAATAAAGGAACACTTATCATAGCAGTAATACCAAATTCTTTCATATTATCCACCATATGCCTCAAGCCTTCACAAAATGCAATTGTAGCTCCAGCAGATATTGGATATAAAAACCCAGCCGTGCATTCAAATGTATGATGAGCAGGGAGAAATGAAAGTAATACATCACCTTTAGCTATATCTAAAGCATCAGAAATAGCTTCAATATTAGCACAAATATTTCTGTGTGATAGCATAACACATTTTGATGTAGAAGTTGTACCAGAAGTAAACAGCATAAATTTCATTTTATCATTATCTATTCTTACTTTACTATATTTATTATCTTTTTTATTTAATATAATTTTTCCTTCATCAATTTTTTGATTAAAATCATCGTCCATATTTATGTAATACCTAATTGAATTATTAGGTAACTTTTGTTGCTCTTCAACTAATGCTTGATGTTTTTTGTCAAAAACTAAAACATCAATCTCAGCTCTTTGAACAAGCGATATAAATTCATTCTCGGGAAGTGCTTTATCAATTGGTACAACAATCAAATTACTTGTTGCAGTTGCTAAATAAGATACATCCCATTCATATCTATTATTTGAAAAAATTCCAATCCTTTTCTTTTCTAAATTCAAACTTAAAAAATAAGACCCTAAAGCTTTTATATCATCAATAAATTGAGAATATTTAATTTCAACTATTTCATTTTTATACTTAATTTTAAATGCAATTTCATTAGAATACTTCTTTTCGGCCTGCAAAATTAAATCTCTTAGGTCTCTATAGTATACTTCTGCCATAATATATACAACCCCCATAACAGCTTTTTATATATCTATATAATATATCTTTTTATTATATTTTGCAAGCCTTTAAAAAAAGCCATGTTTTATACATGACTCTTTTGGCAGTAATTGACTTCATTATTTATTCTTCATCAAAAACACTACTTAAATCTTCTTCAATTCTTAATAACTGATTATATTTTGCTATACGTTCGCTTCGAGCAGGAGCACCAGTTTTTATATATCTTAAATTTAATGCAACAGCAAAATCTGCAATAAACGAATCTTCAGTTTCACCAGATCTATGCGACATTATAGGCATATAACCATTTGCTTTTGCTAATTTTATAGCTTCTATCGTTTCTGTTACAGTACCTATTTGATTTGGTTTTATTAATATACTATTCGCTATTTCTTCTGTAATTCCTTTCATTAACCTTTCTGTATTCGTTGTAAACAAATCATCACCAACTAAGTAAATCTTTTCACCTAACTCATTCGTAAGCTTTTTCCAACCATCCCAATCATCTTCTGAAAGACCATCTTCAATTGAAAGAATTGGATATTTATTAACCAAATTTTTATAAAAATCAATTAGTTCTTCAGATGTATATGTTTCACCAGTTTTCCAGAAACTATATTTTCCATTTTTGTACATTTCAGTTGCAGCAACATCTAATGAAATATTAAAATTATCACTAAATCCAGCTTTATCTATAGCATCCATAATATATTCAATTGCCTCAACATCACTTTTTAAGTTAGGTGAAAAACCACCTTCATCTCCAACACCAGTACTTAATCCTTCTTTCTTTAAAACTTCTTTGAGTTTGCTATATACTTCTACACACATTCTAAGTCTTTCAGAGAAAGTTTCGACCTCTTTTGGAACAATCATAAATTCTTGAATATTTACGTTATTGTCTGCGTGTTTTCCTCCATTTAATATATTCATCATCGGATACGGAATTGTAGTTCCAGAGACTCCACCTAAATACATATAAAGTGGAATTTTCAAACTATCTGCTGCTGCTCTAGCTACAGCCATAGAAACTCCTAAAATGGCATTTGCTCCTAAACTTGACTTACTTTTTGTTCCATCCATATAATTCATATATTTATCTATTTTAACTTGCTCAAGCACATTCATACCAACAATTTCTTTAGAAATTAAATTATTTACATTTTTTACTGCCTCTAATACTCCTTTGCCATTATATCTTTTTTTGTCATTATCTCTAAGCTCCACAGCCTCATTGCTCCCAGTAGATGCACCAGAAGGAACAATTGATTTTCCATATCCATTATTATTAGTTTTTACTTCTACTTCTATAGTTGGGTTTCCTCTAGAATCTAAGACTTCTCTTGCATAAATGTTTTCTATTTCAATAAACCTTTTCACAAAATTCACCTCAAAATCTAATATAACCATTAAAATAATAAATATGTAAATAAAAAAGAAAGTCTTATCTTATTTCTAATAAGAAATCTTCATAACTTTATATTCTTTTTCTAACTTTTCTGTTGTATAAATTTGTGCTAAAAGCTTTAATTCTTCTAGTGAAGTGCTTGGAATGTCAAAAGAGAAAATCTTTTTTGCATCAGACGACAAAATATAAAGCAAACTTGTATATGTAACTTCACTATTCTTTAAAGCACCTTTATCTAGTTTAGCACAAGTGCTACATTTTAACCCATTATCTTTAATACTAAAAAACTTTTCCTTTATATTATTAGCACTTTCTCCACAGGAAACACACTTTCCCAATATTGGTACAAAACCAAGAAGTGCAAGCAACCTTATTTGAAAAACTGCAAAAACAAAATCTAATTTTTTATCTGTTTCAGAAAGCACATAAAGAGAATTTAAAAACAATTGTAATTTTTTATAACACAATTCCCCTTCTGGACATACATCATTCATTATTTGTGCCATCGTAGTTGCAGTAGATAACTTTTCAACATCAATACGAAGATTATAAAAAACCTCATTCACATCAGCAGAAGATAATCTATACATATCACCATTACCTTCATATAATATAAAATCACTAAAAGCCAAAAATTCAGTGCTTGCAAGAAGCACACCTTTAGATTTCTGTGCTCCTTTGCAAAACACCTGAATTTTTCCATAATCTGATGTAATAACAGTTAAAATTTTATCACTTTCAGAATATTTAACTATTTTGGTAACTATTCCCTTGGTTTTTACTATTCCCATTACTATCTCCCAACGTATTGCCATTTTTTTGTATTAATCCTTCACTCATTTCAACATCTTTCATAAGCATATACGCATCAATATTTCCCGTATTTTTAAAAAGTTCCCATGCAAATTTCCTATTCATATATCCTCCTCATCATAAGTACTTCTACGATTTGAAAATCTGATTTAATTTTTTTTCATCATCTCTCCAACCTTCTTTAACCTTTACCCATAATTGCAAATTTACCTTACAATCTAGCATTTTTTCTATATCTTCTCTAGCTCTTTCACCAATTACCTTAAGAACAGCACCATCTTTTCCTATAACAATTCCCTTATGAGATTTCTTCTCACAATAAATCGTAGCCTCTATATCATATAATTCTTTGTCTTCCCTTTTTTTCATTGTTGTTACTTCAACAGCAATTCCATGAGGTATTTCATCTTCAAGTGATTTTAGTGCCTTTTCTCTTATTGTCTCTTCTATAATTTGTCTTTCAGTTTGGTCTGTCCATTCATCAACTGGATAATATGCTGGACCTTCAGGTAATAATTCTACAATTTTATTTAATAGAATATCTATACCGTCTTCTTCTTTTGCAGAAATTGGAATAATAGCCTCAAAATTATAAGCTTCACTATATTCTTTAATTAAACCAAGTAAACTTTCTTTCTTTACTAAATCAACTTTATTAATCGCCAAAATAGTCTTAATATTTGATTCTCTAATCTTCTTTAAAATAAACTCATTAGCTGTTCCAATTCCTTTATCCGTTGCTTCTATTAAATAAAGCACTACATCAACATCAGTTGTTGCCTCTTGAATTGCCTCCGACATTTTTTCGCCTAATTTATTTTTTGGCTTATGAACACCTGGTGTATCAGTAAATATAATTTGTGCATTTTCTAGATTTATTATACCTTTTATGGCGTTTCTTGTCGTTTGAGGTTTATTAGAAACAATTGCTATTTTCTGCCCCACAATTTTGTTTAATAAAGTAGATTTACCAACATTTGGTTTTCCAACAATCGCTACAAATCCCGATTTCATTTTTCATTCTCCTATCTTATTTTTTATTAGAAAATTTTACAAATTAAAACTTTCTGGTAACAAATCACTTAATTTATATTCTTTAGTTAATAATACATTATTTTCTTTATAGCCAAGTATTACATCAATATCTTGACCAAAATCATTTAAAAATTGTCTACAAGCACCACAAGGTGTTGTATATATAAGTTCATCTTCTTTTCCTCCAACAACAGCAATTTTAGAAAAATTTGTATAGCCTTCTGAAACAGCTTTAACTAATGCAACACGCTCAGCACATACAGTCATTCCATAACTTGAACATTCAACATTGCATCCTTTAAAAACTTTTCCATCATCAGTAAGAAGTGCAGCTCCAACCTTATAATGTGAATATGGAACAAAAGCTTTTTCTTTTGCATCAATAGCCATTTTTACTAAATCAATATTGTCCATAAAATATATTCCTTTCCTTAAAGCATACTACAAATTATTAGTCTGCCATATAAATAGTTATGTAATCAAAAATTTATTCGATAGTAACAGTAGCATTTAATGGAACAATATTTACCCATGTAATGCCATCATTAAATGTAATTTCATTTCCTTGTTGATCATAATAAATTGTTCTGCTCTTTCTATCTTCTTTCTTCCAAGTAATTGGTTCATACTCACCATTTGTAATGTAAAAACCATCACCTGTACCAACGTTATAAAGTTGTTGACGACCTTTGTTTTCTGGATCATCTAATAAAGTATTTTTAACTTTTAGTATAACAATATTCTTAGCATAAAATTGTTCATCAGTCCATCTATCTCTATGTTCTGTTCCATTGACACTTCTCAAATAAACTTTCCTATCTTTATCATATAAATATAATGAATTTTGAACATAAGAATATTTTAAATAAATTTTATTTGCAACCATTTCACTTTCAATAGATTTATCTTCCTCATTATATTTTAAAACACATTCTGCATCTGATGTCATTCTATATTTCTTCCTATTTGCATAATCTATAATATTACTCATACTTGTAAAAGCATTGTGCCAACCTTTTATAGGTTCACGCCAATAAAAATTATCAAAAATACCATTTATATTATTTATGCCATAAGATTTTATATCTGACTGTGCTAATGGGCTCCAACCAAAATGAACATATATAGCATCATGTTCTAGTGCATAATCTAAGAAATAATGCCTAGAGCTTCTTACTGGGCCAATCTTACTTGGCATAGTTCCTTTGAAAAAGGCCATATATCTAGTTTCTCCACCTTCAACTGTAATTTCATAAATCATATATGCATCATTTAAACCAGCCTGAGGCCTTGCACCCATTTCATTATCAATCATTACAGCAATTGGTCTAGCATCACCACTAAATATTTGAGGACCAGTATATACATTTTCTACTTTTTGTTCACCAGAATTATCACCTGAACCATCTCCTGAATTATCACCAGAAAAATCACCTGAGAACTCTCCACTAATTATATCTTGCACACCCAAAACATCACCCGAATAATTATGCTGTCCAAAATTAATTGCAACAATAGTAACAATTCCAATTATACCAACAATAACTAAACAAACACTAGAAATTATTATAATTTTCTTCTTATCCATAATTCCTCCTATCTTGAAATATTTAAAATTCCAAGTATTTCTTCCTCTCTTTCTCTCATAATTATTTTTTCTTCTTCAATCATATGGTCATAACCTAACAAATGAAGCATACCATGTGTTACTAAATATGCAAGCTCCCTTTCAAATGAATGACCATATTCAATAGATTGTTCTTTAACTTTTTCAATTGAAATAATAATATCACCTAAAATTTTTTCAATTTCATCATTTGAATTTTCTTTTAATATGTTAATTTCATTTCTTTCATACATCGGAAAAGATAATACATCTGTTGCTCTATCAACATTCCTATGCTCTAAATTAATTTTATGAATTTCTTCATTATTCGTCAAAGTAATATAAACATCTACATCAACAACAATTTTTTCTTCTTCTAAAACCTTTTCCACCACTTCCTTTACAAGTTTTTCTTCATTTGGAAGTTTTTCTATTTTTTTATAATTAACTTCTACCATTTTAAACTCCTTCATCTGCTTTCATTCTTCTTCTTGTTCTCCAAATTCCTGATTTAATAGACACACTATTTTTTAATACTCTAAAGCCTTTTTGCTGTCTCATTCTTTCTCTATAATATTTTCTTACCTCTTCAAGATTTTTATCACCTTTAATTTTTTGTAAGTCATCCATAATAAAATGCACTTCACGAAGCCTAATGTATTCATCATAATCGATTCTTTCTAATTTTTTAAACTCTAAATACTTGTCCCAAAATCTCTTATATTCTTCTTTTTCTAAATCTGTATCCCAATATATTTTTTTAGAAAGAACATTAATATTATAGCTTTCCATAAGGTCTAAAAGTAATTGATAAACTTCAAACTTGTCCGCATCTAAAAAAGTATTCATCAAAGCAATTCTTGAAGAATTTATTAACTCCACATAGCATTGGTCCATTGCAATCATCGGAAAACTATAAGCGAAAATACTTTTGCTAAGTTCAAGAAGTAACATATTCTTTTTTATTTCACTATAAGACTTTTTATTATAATCATCTATTATTGCAATTTGATTTTTATATATATCAATAATACCTTTATTAATTTCATTTTCTTCTTCATAAGGCAAAACCACTTTAATATAGTCTTCAATTAAATTATATATATGAGTATATGTTTGTTGTTTATCTTTAGTCGCATCTGTCAAATTAATAGCGTAATGCCTCATCAGAGATTTATAAAGTTGAGAAACAACAGATAAATAAAATTTTTTATATTTCTCAACAAAAGCATCAGATTTGGTTGATAAAATAATATCCCAATCCATCTCTAAAAGCAATGTCTGTCTTCTATACTTATATTCAACAAAATCCGTGCTCTTTAAAGCAACAACCTCATAATAGTTTGATAATACTTTGTTTTCTTTAATTGATGATACTTTTTTCTTAGCTTTATTATATATAGTTTCAGTAATATAAGACTCAAGCATATTTAAATAAGAATCAAAAACCTTTTCGTATTTATTTATCATTTGAGTTCTTTTCTTTTCATTAGTAGCTTTAGCAACATCATCAGTTAAAAGAAAATTTTTAACAACATTATTTCTTTTAGAATTAATTGCTAAATTAAAGAAACTCCCACTTGGTGAATAAAGCATTCTATTAAGGTTATTAATAGCTCTTCCAAAAACGCCTTCCTCAGTCCTTTTTACCAATTTCAATTGCACATCTGTCATAATTTAACTCATTCCTTTCTAAGATACTCACCAAATCCATTTTAGGTTTAGTATCCCTTAAGCTTTTGTTTCACTCCTGTTTCTTCTATACATTCTGCTGTAACTACAACAGTTACTCCATCTTCGTTTACTTGCGTTTCATATTTTGTATCAATAATTTTGTCTATACCTTTTAATTTATTAAGCATTTCATTTTTTGCTATATTAATTGCTTGCTCTTCAGTATATGTTACTGTTTCAACATCTATTTCGTTATATGTAATTTTAGTTAATTTAATCGGCAATTCAAATTTACCAAATAGTGTTAGTTTATTAGTCAAAGTTATTTTATCATACTTTTCAAATTTTGTATCGTTATTTAGCAAATTTATTTTATAATTTTTTAATTCCAATATATAAGAATTTTCTTTTTTCCCAGTTTTTGAAATAATATCTCTTTCAAAAGGAATTTTTACCATATCTACATACCATGTTTTAAGTAAAATAGAACCTTTGCTGTTGACAAACCTATCTTCACTCCATTCACTTGACATAACGCCACTAATCAAAACATCTCCTGACTTAACCATATCTCCAGATTCAACTAATCCAGTACCTTCTAAAACATTAATGCTGTAAACCATACCATCTTTCGTTGAAACAATATCGCAAGGAATATTTGCCAGCTCATCTTCTTCTTTCAGTTTTCCTTGTACCACTTCAACAATAGCCTTTGTACCTTTAAAATTTATCCCAATCCAAGCAATATCATGCCTCCTCATATAAATATTATTTTTAATACTATCAATATCTAAACTCTTTTTCAAAACTCCAATTTTTACATTTTCAGAATCTAATTCCTTTTTAATATCTTCAATAGCAAAATCAAAATCACCAACAATATCTATATCCCATATATGTAAACCATAAATATATATAAAAATACAAATCAAAATAAAAAAAATAGCAAAAATTTTTCTCTTTTTATGTCTCAAAATAAAAAATGGTATGCCACCCTTTTTTTCAATATTAATTTTACAATTTGTTTTTTTAGCTATTTGAACAAGTTTTTTATAATCATATGCATTTGTATATAAAGTTGCTGTTGCATCATCAGGTTTTTTTATATTCCATATAGATATATTTTCTCGCAAGGCTAAATTTAAAAATCTTTCCACGAAAAATCCATAAACATCAACCTTTATATACCCCTTTATATTTTGATATGTTTTCTCTAAAAACATAAATTCCTCCTAATTTTCAAACTCTATATTAGTTATATAACCTGTAATCAAAATATCATCATCAGTTATTTCTTCAATATTTAGTTTGTCTCCAAAAATATTAATATTATTACTTAATCTAATTATATTTTCTTCATATTCTATTATTCCTTTATAGTTTTCAAGCAAAATATTTTCATTTCCAATTACCGTCATTCTGCTACAATCTTTTATCATATCCAGAGGCATATCCAAAACAGCTCCAATTTTTTCTCTTACACTTTTTTCTTTTACACTCTTTTTTTGCTTTTCTTTTTTTCGCATAAAAAATCACCTCATATAATAATTATATGAAGTGATTTTAAATATATTATTTATTTTTCATGATTAGTATTAGTTAAGTTTAATTTATGACTATCTCTTGTAGCTTCAATTATATCTCCAAGCAATTTATGAGAAGTTGGAACATCAGAGAACTTAGAAGTAGTTTCTTTATTAACTTTTACAGGAGCTCTAAATAAATAGTAATTTACAAGTTGTGTTACTTCTGCTCTTGTGATATTGCTATCTAAATTAATATAAGTATTATCATCTCCTAAAGGTGTCATATTTAATCTAGCTAAGTAAGTTGTATAAATCACACCCCAATGTTCATCTGTATCCAAATATCCATTTTGAGCTTTATCATTATATAATTTCAATAATTCTTCAATTTCTTTAATTTCAAGACCATCTTTTGTTTTATAATCATTAGCTAACTGTCTTGCTATAATAGTCATAAATTCAGCATGAGTTACTGGATTGTCTGGTTTATAAGTACCATCTGGGTAACCAGTTACAAGTCCACTTTGAACTGCTGCTCTTACAGCATTTCTAGCTTCTGGATATGTGTTTGCTAAATCTGGAAAAGCAAGAACATTATCTGTAAAGTTTGTATTAATATTAAATATTCTTGTTAATACAATAGCAGCTTCTCCTCTTGTCATAGTGCTATCAGGTCTAAATGTGTTACCTTCACTATCTCCACGCATATATGGTTCATGAAGTTCATCAATTTCTACATTTTGGTCTTTAAGAACCATATTTACAACAGAAGAAGTAACTTTCTTTTTACCAGATACACTTACACTTGCTGTTGCAACATCTTTAGCATAACTATCAGAATCACCTAAGCCAGTATACTCAATTTCAACTTCTTTTGTGCCAGATTGACCTGACTCTAATTTACTAAGTGTCCATGTCAAAGTCCTCTTAGACTTAGAAAAATTAGCACCATCGTTTTTGATTACTTTAAAATCAAATGGTAATTTTAATTCTAAAGTTACTTTATCAGTAATATCTTTGCCACCATTTTTATAATCAATATAGAAAAATATTTTGTCTCCTATAACATAAATATTTTGATTTGCTCTTCCATCTTCGGTTGTACTTCTTAATTCTACATCAAGAGTATTTAGTTTACTATTTTCTTTCATACTTTTTTCTACTAATAACTCATCATTTTCATTTTTTGATGATGAGCCTGAACCTGAGCCTGAACCTGAGCCTGAACCCGAGCCACCGCCTGACTGAGAACCAGAATTTTCCTTATAAATCTGGAAACTAAGATTACTTGTGTCGTCAGATTCAAATTTATTTTTGACGTCGCTTTTATGAACTATAGAAGAAGCAATTGTACTATCGATAAGGGTTTTAATTGTTACGTGATAACTTTGACTATTATCTAATGTAAGTTTTCCTACTTCAATTTTATGTCCATATTTTTCATTATTTAGTTCATTCTTACCTACATAGTATAAATACATAGTTTTTTTATCTTTATCGTAAGGAGTATAATCTTTAAAATCACCATCAGGTAAAGTTTCGTTGTCGTCGTTCCAATTAAAATTTATAACAGCTTCGTTTGGTACACCTTCTATTTCAAGTCCAATTTGGAAGGAAGCAACACTTGCTTCCTCCGTTAATTGAATTGAAATATGGACCACATTATCATCTTGTTCATCTCGCGTTAATTCTATATAGTTGTGATCAGCTGCAAAAGTAATTCCACAAAATAACATCAAAAAAGTAATTAATAATAATATCTTATGTCCTAATTTCATGTTCTTTCTTCCTCCTTAAGTCATTTAATTTTCAAGAGATACGTTTGGTAATGGTTCAGGTACAGTAATATACATTGTATCACTAACAAATCTTGCACCTTCATTTGTTGTTGCATCATTTACACGGTACAATTCTGCTTTTATCTTTGTTGGAAGACCAATATAAGTTTTTATATTTCCAGTTGCATTATTTTTATCGTCATTTAAAGTTTCACCCTCAACAAAGTTAACATTATCATCATCTGATGTCAATTCATCACCACTTAAAGAATTCTCGTCTTCGTGTAATGATAATTCATCATCATTAAATAAATTATCGTTTTCATTGTTCAAGTTTTCACCACTTGTTGATTCTTGTTCTGTGTATTCTAATCCGTTATCTTCATATTCAAAAGAAGGTGGTGTTTCTTCAACATATTCAAAATTAGGGTCTTCTAAATCTAATTCATCATTAAGTTCTATTTCTTCAAAGAATGTTCCAACTTGATATGCAATGTCGCTAATTGAAACGCCACGTGCTTCAAGCTGTTCTGGTGTTATCCAGTAAATCCATTGACCAGAATAAATTTCACCTAAGTCAGTACCTTCGACTGGTTCAGTAGCTAGTATAATAGATTGGCCTTCAATAATATCACCATTTTCGTCTCTAAGTATAACCACATTATAAGCAGGGCTGCCTTTATATGTTCCGTAGATTACAAGTGAATCTTGTGGAATTATTCCAGTAT
>CAYNYD010000006.1:0-3873 GCA_964401375.1 uncultured Eubacteriales bacterium
TGCTTTATGAATGTACTTGCTCCATGTCCAAGAGGCTGGGGATATAATACAGAAGACTTAATGCAAATAAACAAGCTTGCAGTTGAAACTTGCTATTGGCCTTTGTATGAGATTATAGATGGTAGATACGTAGTTAATTATAAACCTGTTAAAAAACTTCCTGTTGAAGAATTTTTAAAACCACAAAAACGTTTTAAACATTTATTTAAAGAAGGCAATGAATGGATGATTGAAGAACTTCAAAAAGAAGTTGATGAAAGATGGGAAAGATTATTAGCTTTAGAAGAAATGACAAATAAATAAAAAGTGTCCTAAAATATTATATAATTTAGGGGGGCTTGCTTATGAATTTTTTCAAGAAGTTTTTTGTTGAACAAGCTATTGATGATTCAAAAGATGAAGATGAAAAAAGTATTGTAAGTGAAGAGAAAAATATGCAAGATAATGTGATTATTACTATTGCACGTGAGTTTGGAAGTGGTGGGAGAGAAATCGCTCAAAAGCTTGCAAAAAGACTAAATTATAGATTTTCAGATAAAGAAGATATTTTAAAGACCACAAAAGAAAATGGAATTGATACAGCTTTGTTTGAGCAAATTGATCAAAAAAATATGGATAGTTTTTGGTTTACTGTATCGCCAATGGCATATGACATTCAAGAGAATTCAGATTCTTTTGAACAAAAAGTTAATAATGATAAAATGTTCATGATTCAATCTGATACTATCCGTGAAATTGCTAAAGATGGTAATGTTGTATTTGTTGGAAGGTGTGCTTCATATATTTTACGTTCAGATGCAAAAAAAGTTTTTATAACTGCTAATATGGATGATAAAGTTAAAAGAATTATGAAAAGGTATGAACTTTCTGAAAAAGAAGCTGAGAAGCTAATTGAAGTTGCAGATAAAAAGAGAGAAAAATATTATGATTATTATACAAATACAAAATGGAATGACAAAAATAATTATGATTTAGTTATTAATGTTAGCGATACAGGAATTGATGGAGCTGTAAATAAAATAATTGATTTCTTAGATGATTAGTAACAATTATATAATTTATAAAAAATTTTAAAATGTATATAATATTAATAGTATATTAAAAAGGAGGTTTTTGATTATGGCAGAAACTAATACAAAAAGTGTAGGACAAAAATTAAAAGATAAGTTGCTTGTAAATGAAAAAAATGGATGGGAAGAACTTTCTGAATCGGATAAAAAAATAGTTTTAAAATTTAGCGATGGATATATTGATTTTTTAAATTCTTCTAAAACAGAAAGAGAATGTGTTAAAACTGCAAAAGAGTTAGCTGAAAAAAATGGTTTCAAGCCATTAGAAAAATTTAAAAAGTTGAAGGCTGGAGATAAAGTTTATACTATTAATAGAGGTAAAAATATAATGCTTGCAGTTATTGGTACAGAAAAAATGGAAAATGGATTAAATGTTGTAGGTTCTCATATAGATTCTCCAAGGCTTGATTTAAAGCCAAATCCTTTATATGAAGATTCTGGTTTTGCATATTTTAAAACGCATTATTATGGTGGAATAAAAAAATATCAATGGGTTACAATTCCTCTTGCTATTCATGGTGTTGTTGTTTTAAAAGATGGAACTAAGGTTGATGTAAATATTGGCGATGAATCAGATGATTTAACATTTGTTATAACCGATTTACTTCCTCATATGGCTAAAAAACAAATGGATAAAAAGCTTGCAGATGGAATTGAAGGCGAAGCTTTAAATGTACTTTTAGGAAGTATGCCATATGGAGATGAAAATGTCTCTGATAAAGTTAAATTAAATATTATGAAAATTTTAAATGATAAATATGGAATAGTTGAAAAAGATTTTTTGAGTAGTGAGCTTGAAATTGTTCCTGCATTCAATGCTAAATCGCTAGGTCTTGATAAAAGTATGGTTGCTGGTTATGGTCAAGATGATAAAGTTTGTGCTTATACAAGCTTAATGGCAATATTAGAAACAGAGCTTCCTAAAAAGACGGCAATTTGTATATTAGTGGATAAAGAAGAAATTGGAAGTGTTGGAAATACAGGAATGGAAGCTAGAACTTTTGAAACTTTTGTTGGAGAGCTTTTATATTTAACAGGTGAAGATAAGACTCCTAATATAATAGGCAGAGTATTTTCTAATTCTAAAATGTTATCTGCTGATGTTGATGGAGCTTTTGATCCAATTTATGCATCTGTTGCTGAAAAGAGGAATGCTTCTTATTTTGGTATGGGTGTTGGCTTGAATAAATATACAGGTGCTAGAGGTAAATCTGGTGCAAATGATGCAAATGCAGAATATATTGCAGAACTACGTAAACTTTTTGATGATAATAAAGTAAAATTTCAAATAAGTGAATTAGGAAAAGTTGATGAAGGTGGTGGAGGAACAATTGCATATATTTTAGCTAATAAAGGCTTTGATGTAATTGATTGTGGAACTCCAGTTTTATCAATGCACTCACCTTATGAAGTAACAAGTAAATTTGATGTTTATATGAGCTACAGAGCTTATAAAGTTTTTATGGAATAAATATATATTGTAATTATAAAAATAAACTAAAATTATTTTTAGGTAAACAAAAAGACCCCCAAAAACACGGAGGTCTTTTTGTTTAAAGAGCTACACACAGAAATTTTCAGCGTTCTAATCGTAGTTGCTAGACATAATCAATAAATTTTCACTTGACTTTTTATGATATCTTATATAATATATACGTGTACGGAAGTGTGCATTTGCAAGTTTTTACATAAGTGTTTATTTTGTTTATATAATAAAACAATTACTGTAAATAATATGCGAATGGAACACAGATTGGAGGAATTAGTTTTATGGGAGAAGTAATTGTTATAACGTCGGGAAAAGGTGGTGTTGGTAAAACTACAAGTGCTGCCAATCTTGGAACCGCTTTGACTATGATGGGCAAGAAAGTAGCCCTAGTTGATACAGATATTGGTTTAAGAAATCTAGATGTTGTAATGGGACTAGAAAATAGAATTGTATATGATATAGTTGATGTGGTTGAAGAAAATTGTAAATTAAAACAAGCTCTTATAAAAGATAGAAGATATGAGGGCTTATTCTTACTTCCTGCTGCTCAGACTAGAGATAAAAATGCTATTAATGAAGAGCAGATGAAGAAAATTTGTGAAGATTTAAAATTAGAATTTGACTATGTTATTATAGACTGTCCAGCTGGTATAGAACAAGGTTTTAAAAATGCAATTGCTGGTGCAGATAGAGCTTTAGTGGTAACAACTCCAGAAGTTTCTGCTGTGAGAGATGCAGATAGAATTGTTGGTTTATTGGAATCAAGCAATTTGCCAAAACCTCAACTTATTTTAAATAGAATTAGAACAAAAATGGTAAAAAAAGGCGAAATGATGGATGCAGATGATATAGTCGAATTACTTTCTGTTAAATTAATTGGTGCAATACCAGATGATGAGAATGTGATAATTCAAACAAATAAAGGGGAACCGTCAGTAACAAATTCGAAGTCTTTGTCAGGAAAAGCTTATATGGAAACAGCAAGGAGAATATTAGGAGAAAATATTGAAGTAACTATTCCTGGTAGAAACGAAAGTGGCTGGAAAAAGTTAAAAAAATTATGGTCACATGCTATGTAGGTAGAATTTGTATAGAGGAGGCACGGAAGATGGAATTGAAGGAAGTTTTTGAACCAATTCTAAATTTTATGAAAACTTTTCAAAAGAAAGAAAAAGATGTTTCAAAACAGGCAGCAAAAGATAGACTTAAATTGGTTTTAATGCAGGACAGAGCAAGCGTTTCTCCAGATTTTTTTGAAATGATGAAGAAAGAAATAATAGATGTAATAAAAAAATATATAGAAATTGATGAAGA
>CAYNYD010000006.1:3973-24683 GCA_964401375.1 uncultured Eubacteriales bacterium
ACAGAACCAATAAATGGTGCAACAAGCTGGTTTACAATTAAGGGAATTAGTATTCAACCATCAGAATTTTCAAAAATTATTTTGATTATTGGTTTGGCTAAAATATTATCTAATTTTAAAGAAAAGAAAAAAATTAATAATTTTGCATATTTATTATTAGTTTTATTATATATAGCAGTTCCTACATTGCTAGTTATAAAACAACCTGATTATGGCACAGCTATGGTTTTTTTGGCTATTTCAGCAATTATGATATTTTCTGCTGGAATTAGTATTTGGTATATAATAGGTGTAATTGTAACAATTGCTGTTTCACTTCCATTTGTATATTTGTATATTTTGCCTCAGCACGCTAAAGATAGGATAATGGTATTTTTAAATCCTCAGTCTGACCCTCTTGGAGCAGGTTACAATATTATTCAATCTATGCTTGCAGTAGGCTCTGGACAAGTATGGGGAATGGGACTATTTAATGGAAATCAGACTCAACTTGGATATCTTCCAATGAAAACCACAGACTTTATTTACTCGGTAATTAGTGAAGAAATGGGATTTATTATATCAGTTATTATTATTTTATTATTTGTACTTTTAATTACTAGAATTTTTTATATTGCTAAGAATGCTAAGGATTCGTTTGGCTCTTTAATGGCTGCTGGTATAGGAGCAATGTTTTTAGCACATTTCTTAGAAAATATTGGTATGACCATAGGGCTTATGCCTATTACGGGTATACCACTTCCTTTCGTTAGTTATGGTGGTAGCTCTATGCTTACAAGTTTTATTGCAATTGGGATTGTTCTTAGTATTAATAAAAAGAGAAAGAAAAATATGTTTATGGAGTAATGCTTATGTATATAAATCCTATTAAAATTGGAAATGTAAATATTAGTAATAATGTATTTCTAGCTCCAATGGCAGGGATTACAGATTTACCATTTAGAAGAATTTGTAGAAAATTTGGAGCAGGTCTTACTTATACTGAAATGGTTAGTTCAAAAGGGGTTTTTTATAATGATAGTAGAACTAATAAATTAATGGATATTGATGAAGAGGAAAGACCTGTTGCAGTCCAAATTTTTGGGAGTGATCCTGTAATTATGGGAAATATTGCAGAAAAGGTTTCGGAAATTGCTGATATAGTTGATATTAATATGGGTTGCCCAGCACCAAAAGTTGTAAAAAATATGGAAGGCTCAAGATTAATGCAGAATCCTGAATTAATATATGAAATTGTTAAGGAAGTTGTTAAAAAGTCCAAAGTACCAGTTACTGTAAAAATAAGAAAAGGTTGGGATAGTGAGCATATTAATGCTGTTTATGTAGCTAAATTAATTGAAGAAGCAGGTGCTTCGGCAATTACTGTGCACGGTAGAACTAGAGAGCAATTTTATACTGGGGAAGCAGACTGGGAAATAATAAAAGAAGTTAAAGATGCAGTTAATATTCCGGTAATAGGAAATGGCGATATTACAAGTGGTGAACGTGCAAAAGCTATTTTTGAAGAAACTGGTTGCGATGCAATTATGATTGGTAGAGCTTCTAATGGAAATCCATGGATTTTTAGAGAAATAATTTGTTATTTAAATAATGGCGAAGTAATTGCTAAACCTAAGCAAGATGAAATTAAAGATATGATTTTGAATCATTTAGATATGCAGGTTGAATATAAGGGTGAATATACAGCAATAAGAGAAATGAGAAAACATATACGGTTGGTATATAAAAGGATTTGAAAATGCAACATTAATTAGAGGAAAAATTAATCAGATTGAGAGTTTGGAGGAATTAAAAGAATTTATAAAAATGATTTAGTATGTATTTTCTTATTATTTAAGACTTTAGTATATATGTTTTTGAATATTTTTTAAAGATTTTGTCTAAGAGAATAAAGTTCGAGTTTCTCTTAGACAAAATCATTTTAAATAATAAGCAGATTGCAGTAAATAATATATTTTTAAATCAATCCAAAGCTTACACCGTAAAGCAGAATTTACTTGATGCATTGTTGCAGGATCTACTTGACCAATTTTTTCAAGAAGTCTAGATTTATCTATGGTTCTAATTTGTTCAGTTAATATAACGGAGTTTTTCATTAGACCATATTCACTAGAATTAATATTTATATGAGTTGGAAGTTTATTTTTTCCTGTTTGTGATGTGATAGCTGCAGCTATCACAGTTGGACTGTATTTGTTACCAACATCATTTTGTATTATAAGTACAGGTCTGATTCCACCTTGTTCTGAACCAATTACAGGACTTAGGTCAGCATAGTACATATCTCCTCTTTTAACTGTCAAATCTATACACCTCATTTCATTGTTTTTCTAAAGTAATTATTGCCAATATAAATTATTTTTATTCAAATAAGAAATTTTAGGTATGTTTATTAAAGATTGGACTAATATATATTATGGATAAAAACAATTTATGTTAACAATTTTAATTGCTTTTTTGCGCGAAATATGGTAAAATATGTTTGTAAATTGAAAACAAAGGAGAATCTTTTATGAATATTAAATTTTGGAATCAACCTAAAGATATTTGCCTTGGTGATATTTTGAATGAGAAATTAAAAAAAGGTTTCAATAAGGTATGGATTGTAGCAGGAATGACAAAAGATACAGGTGTGGATGTTATTTTTGATGCGATAAAAGAGGCAAGAGAATTGGGGTCTGAAGTAAATATTTTAATTGGAATTGATAGAAAAAATACATCAAAAGATATGCTTATGAAATTATTAAAAATTGGTTGTAACGTATCAGTTCACATTAATAGGGATGACAATAAGGTTGAAACAAGAATGTATATTTTTGAAAGCAATGAAAATGAGTCTTTTGTTTATTTTTCAAATGGTAAATTTTCAGAAGGTGGTTTATTAAATAATTATTGTTTCATTGAAGAAATTACTTATTTACAAGATGACAGAAAAATTTTTGAAAATTTTAAAACTACATTTATTCAAGAGGCTGAAAATATTTTTAAAAATATTGGAGAGGAAGAAGTTAAATTACTTGCTGAAAAAGGAGAAATTGTAGCAAGAATTATTGATAGAAAAATTCCAAAAATCAGTGAAATGTATGGCCAACCTAATTTAGACGATACAAATGTAGATAATTTTATGTATGATGAAAATACTACTGCCAATTTATTTGATATTCCAAAAGATGATATTGATATAGACATAGATATTAATATTGATGGTGAAATGCAGAAATCGGAGCTTTCTGTTGAATCTGAAGCAAGAAAGAGTAAAGAATTTATGGAAGCTATTGAGAAAGAGGCAGAAAAAAAATTATCTAAATTATATAATAATGATGAAAATTTAGAAGATAAAAAAGTCCAAATTATTAAAGATGTCGATGCAGTTGATTTTGAAAGCACAAAAATATTAGTATTTGAATTAAATAAAATTATTGATAAAGGTGCAGGAGAGGGTGAAATTAAAATTCCACATTCTTTATATGAAAACTTAAAAAATTTTTTTGGAGAAATTAATCAACCTTTTAAAGATGATAAAGGAAAAGATAGAATTGGAAAAATTGTTAAATTTGATATTATTGATGTGAAGTCTAATGAAAAAATTGTTGATAATAATGCATACTTATATGATACTGACAAGTATTTTGCTATAAAATCTGTAGTTTTTAATGGCTTGGAAGCAGAAGAGAGAGATATTGTTAGAATTATTAAACAGGATGAAAAATCTTTTTGTGTTGAATTAATAAGAAAAGGGATAAAGGAATATGAAATTTGGGAAGGCTTTTGTAAGTTGACTATGAAAAACACAAAAAGAAGATATGGAGTTATGTAGAAAAATAAATTAAAAAGTTTACAAGATTATATTATGTAACCTTGTAAACTTTTTTTATATTATTTATTTATAATTTCTAGCTTTGAAAAGCTACTAAGATATAGTAGTAATTTTTAAGTTAGTAAACTGTAATTTCTTACGGAAAAAAGCTTTTAAAAAGCTTGAAAATATATGAAGATATATATATAATACTTTATGACTTGAGATGAGGGGGTAATGTGTTTGAAAGATAAAAAATTTTGGCTTTTTCTAATACTTTTGTTTTCAGGAATTATTTTGGGATCTTTAGTTGGTGATATTGCAAAAAATATTCCATATTTAGAATGGCTAGGATATGGTAAAAGTTTCGGACTTACTGAACCTTTATGTTTAGATATTTATGTCTTAAAATTGTCATTTAGTATTATGTTTGAATTGAATATTGCGAGCATAATTGGAATATTAGGGGCCATATTTATATATAGAAAGGTAAAAGTTTAAAAGGAAAGGAATTTATATTGAAAATTAAAGAATTACCTTCAATGGAGAGACCTTATGAAAAATTTACAAATTATGGTGCTAATAAGTTATCAGATGCTGAGCTTTTGGCAATAATAATTAAATCAGGTACTAGAGATAAAACATCTGTTCAAGTTATACAAGAACTGATGAGTAAATATGATTATGATGAAAAAGGATTGAGCTTTTTAAATGAATTGTCTCAAAAGGAAATACAGCAGATAAAAGGAATAGGAAAAATTAAAGCTATTCAGATTCAAGCTATTGTGGAAATTGCAAAAAGAATTTCAAGACCGGTAAATTTATCAAAATATAAAATAACGTCTCCAAGTGATGTGGCGAATTTAATGATGGAGGATTTAAGGTATTTAAAACAAGAACATTTATTAACAATATTATTAGATGTTCAAAATAATGTTTTAAAAATTATTACCAATACTATTGGAGGACTTAATTTTAGTATGGTTGAACCAAGAGAAATATTTAGAGAACCTATTAAAATTAGTGCCTGCAAGATTATACTTGTTCATAATCATCCTAGTGGTAATCCTTATCCAAGTGAAAATGATGTGAAGTTTACTTTTAGAATTGCTGAAGCAGGAAAAATTTTTGGAATAGATGTTATGGATCATATTATAATTGGTAATGGTGTTTTTGCTAGTTTGAAGGAGTTGAATAAATACTAAAGGAGTTGAGTTTAATGAAGTTTTTTTCCAAGGATATTGGCATTGATTTAGGAACTGCAAATACGTTAGTTCATTTAAAAGGTAAAGGTATAATAATTAGAGAACCGTCTGTAGTGGCGATTGATAGATATTCAGGACAAGTTGTTGCAGTTGGAAGTGAAGCCAAAGAAATGCTTGGAAGGACACCAGAAAATTTAGATGCAATTAGGCCTTTGAAAGATGGAGTAATTGCTGATTTTACTGCAACAGGAATGATGCTTAAGTATTTAATTGATAAGGCTTGCCAAAGATATTTGTTTGCAAAACCTAGAGTTGTTGTTTGTGTGCCAAGTGGTGTTACAGAAGTTGAAGAGAGAGCTGTAGAGGAGGCAACTATTAATGCTGGAGCTAGGGAGGCATATTTAATGGAAGAACCAATGGCAGCTGCTATTGGAGCAGGGTTGAAAGTTGGTGATCCTAGTGGATGTATGATTGTTGATATAGGTGGAGGAACAACTGAAATTTGTGTTATTTCTTTAGGTGGAGTAGTAACTAGTAAATCTATCCGTATTGCTGGAGATGAATTGAATGAAGCTATAGTTGAATATATTAGAAAAAAGTTTAATGTAGCTATCGGCGAAACAACTGCAGAAGAAATTAAAATAACAATTGGGTGTGCATATCCTTCAATGACAACTGAAGAAATGGATATAAAAGGAAGAGATTTAAAGACAGGATTACCAAAAACAATAACTGTAACTTCTGTTCAAATAGAAGAGGCTATGAAAGAAGTTATAATGCAAATGATAGATGCTGTAAAAATGACTTTAGAAAAAACACCACCTGAGCTTTCTGCTGATATTATGATTAATGGTATTACTCTATCTGGTGGTGGTGCATTAATTAAAAATTTTGATAGACTCCTTGCACTTGAAACAGGAATTTCTGTGTTTGTTGCAGAAAATCCATTAGACTGTGTAGTTAAAGGTGCTGGAAAAGTTTTAGAAGATTTAGATGGATTAAAAGGTGTTCTTATAAATGCAAGACATAAACGTAGGTAATATTAGGAGGTACGATGGGGAGTAAAGTAAAAAGGGCTTTCTTGATTATTTTTATTATTATATTATTTATATGTATAGGTTTTACTAATGGAAAAAATAGACGTGTTACTATGGTAGAATCTATTCTTTCAGAAATTATAACTTTACCACAAAATGCGTATACTTATGCTAAGAGCTGGATTACTAATGATATGAAATTTTTTAATCAAGTTGAATCTTTAGAAGAAGAAAACAAAAAGTTGAAAGCAGAAAATGAAGAATTAAATGCTAAACTTATTAATTATGAAGTTATTCTATCTGAAAATTTGATTTTAAAAGAACACGTTAATTTAACAGATTCTTATCCTGATTATAATGTTATTGTTGCTGATATTATAAGTGAATCTGCAAGTAATTGGGAAGAAACATACATAATAAATAGAGGGGAAAAAGATGGCATTAAGCCTAATATGGTTGTGGTCGCAGAAGAGGGATTAGTTGGCTATATTGAATCGGTAACTAATAATACAGCTAAAGTAATTTCTATTTTAGATCCCGGAAACACAGTTAGTGTACGAACTACAAGAACAAGAGATTCTTTAATATGTAAAGGCAATTCAGCAATTAGTGGAAAAAATCAAGTAAAACTTAATACAATTCCAACGGACTTAACTCTAGTTGAAGGAGATAAAATAGAAACATCTGGTCTTGGAGGAAAATATCCGAAAGGAATTCCTATTGGTGAAGTAAAGTCTTTTACATTAAAAAAGAATCCTATTGAAAACGAAGCTATAGTTGAAGCTTTTGTGGATTTTAATAAATTAGAAACAGTTGCTATTATAGTTGAAGAGTATAGTGGAGATTCAAATTGAGGTGAAACTTTAAAATGAGAAATTTTTTAGCAGGGGTAATTGTATTTGCAGTTATTATTTTTTCAATATTATTTCAATTAAATATATTAAATAATATTCCATTATTTGGTGCTGTTGCTAATATTGGTATTGTTTTGGTTGTTTCACTTGGCATATTAACAGGAAAAACAGTTGGTTTTTCTGTTGGTTTAATTTATGGATTATTTAGCGATATTATTTTTGGAAAAACAATTGGTATTTATATTTTATTATATTCATTAGTAGGATTTTTTTGTGGAAAGATTAGTGATGGATTTTCTAAAGAAAATAAATCTTCCGTAATAATGGTGGTAGCAGTTGTAACCGTAATTTTTGAATTTGCATATTATATTATTTTATGTGTAATTTATAATTATGAATTTGTTTTATTTAATACTATATGGGTGATCTTTTTAGAGAGTATTTATAATATTTTTATCGCTATAATTTTCTTTAAATTGTTGAGCTTTTTGGCTGAACTTATTAATAAAGGTAAAAAAAGTTATTATTTGTTATAAGGAGCGAAAATGCATAGATTTAGTATATTGATGTTTTTTGTATGTATTGTTGGTGTGATATATGTTTGTAGATTATTTAATTTACAAGTTGTAAATGGAGCAAGTTATAGAGAACAATCTGAAAGAAGATTAGTAAGGGAAGTTAAAACAGTTGCTCCTAGAGGAGAAATTTATGACAGATATGGAAAGTTAATGGTAACAAATGAAATTGCATATAATGTACAATTGTATTACACAAAAATACATAAAGAAGAACTTAATAATGTTTTATTAAAACTTGCGAATATTTTAGAATTAAATGGTGATTCGTATTATAATAATTTTCCAATTAATTTTGATGATATGACATTTAATAAAAGTGAGGAAAATGCAAAGTTATGGAAAAAAGGATTAGGATTAAAAGAGGATGCAAATGTTGAAGAAGTAATTGAATATTATAAAAAGAAATATGATATAAAGCAAACGAACATAGAAGACGTAAAAAAAATTTTGGCACTTAGATATGAAGTATCAACAAATGGATATTCAAGTTATAAACCTGTTACATTAGCAAAGAATATCTCAAAAAATAGTATGCTTATGATTAATGAGCAAGGAAATGAATTGTATGGTGTTAATATTGTTACTCAGCCTAAAAGAAAATATTTAACTGAAAATATAGCTTCACATATAATTGGCTATGTTGGTCCTATAAGCAGTGAAGAGTATAAGGCTAAAAAAGATTTAGGTTATTTGCAAAATGATACAATAGGAAAAACTGGTATTGAAGCAACTTTTGAGGAATTTTTAAGAGGAGTAAATGGTGTAAAAAGAATAGAAATGAATTCTAATGGTATTATTGTGGGTGAAACAGAAACATCAGAAAGTAAAATGGGAGACAGTGTTGTTTTAACTATTGATATGGATTTGCAAGCAAAGGCAGAAGAAGTTTTAGAAAAATATATAAATCAAATTAGAAATGGTGGATTTGCTGAAAAACTTTCTGATGCTAATGCAGGGGCATTGGTAGTGTTAGATGTTAAGACCTCAGAAGTTTTGGCTTTGGCAAGTTATCCAACATATAATCCAGAAGAATTTGCAGATGGAATAAGTAATAGTGAATATGCAAAATATTTTCAAGGAAATGATAGACCAATGTATAACAGAGCTATTCAAGGCGCTTATTCCCCTGGTTCAACGTTTAAGCCATTAACAGCAGTTGCAGCAATAGAATCTGGTGCAGTTGGAGTAAATGAAAAAATTCAAGATAAAGGTCAATATGATAAAGGACATAAACCAGTATGCTGGATTTGGTCTGATTATAGAAGTACACATGGATATGTTGATGTTGCAACAGCATTAAAAGTTTCTTGTAATTATTTTTTCTATGAATCTGGTTATAGAATGGGAATTGATACATTATCTAAGTATGCAAAGATGTTTGGACTAGGTAGAAAAACAGGTATTGAATTGATTGAAGAATCAGCAGGTGTTGTTGCATCAAGAGAATATATAAAGAAACTTTCAGAGATTGATGGCAAGCCAAGAACATGGATGATTGCAGATACATTATCTGCTGCTATTGGTCAATCGTATAATAGTTTTACTCCTGTGCAAATGGCATATTATATAGCTACACTTGCAAATGGTGGATACAAGAATGAATTAACAATAATTAAAGATGTTGTTTCATCAGAAGGAGTTTCTGTGTCTGGTGATAATGTAGATAAAGTTATTGATAAAAAAATTAATAAAGAAGAGCAAGAGTATGGAGATTTAGGAATTGGCAAAGATACATTGAAAACTGTTTTTGAAGGAATGAGATCTGTTACTGGAGAACGAGGAGGAACTGCATATAGTACATTCTCTTCTTTCCCAATTGAAGTCGCAGGTAAAACAGGAACAGCAACTGCAAGTAGTGGTAGTGCAAATGCTTGGTTTGTTGGTTTTGCTCCATATGATAATCCTGAAATAGCAGTAGTATGTGTTATTGAACATGGTGGTCATGGAGCTTATACAGCTCCTGCTGTAAAAGAAGTTATGGAAGAATATTTTGGCTACAATAATAATGTTGATGAAAGAATAAAGGTTAATACTATTGATGAAGTATTAATTGATTAAGGAGTGGATTAGTGATGAAAACAGATGTACTTTTTGAAAAGAAAGATAATAAATTAGTTATTACTTTAGATAAAGATGCAGAATATATGGATATTAAGGATAAATTAAAACAAATTTTAGAAGTAAGTAATGATGTTTTTTCAGAAATAACAGCTCCAATAACTATTAAAGGTAGAAGGTTACAATCTGAAGAAGAAAGAGAAATCTTAGATATGATTTTAGCTAAGACAAATTTGGAAGTTAAAATAGAAAAACCAAAACAAATGGGCCTTGCTACTATTGATAATATTTTTAATGAAGACACAACAATTTCTACTACAAAAGTTTTTAGAGGAAGAACGGTAAGATCTGGTCAAAGAGTTGAATTTGAAGGTAGTGTAGTTATATTAGGAGATGTAAATGGTGGTGCTGAAGTTGTTGCAGAGGGTAATATTATTGTTTTAGGTAGTTTAAGAGGATTTGCTCACGCTGGTGCAAAAGGCAATAGAAGTGCATTTGTTGCAGCAAAAATGATATCTCCTACTCAATTAAGAATTGCTGATGTTATAATGAAGAATGAACTACAAAAGGTAGATTTAGAATATGGTTATGAAGTTGCTTCTATTAAAATGGGAGAAATAGTTATTGAAAAATAAATAAGTTTTTCATATTTTCCTTATTGTGCGAATAGTATTTACTATAAAGTGGACAAGGAGGAAAATTGTGAATATTACAGAACTTAAAATTAATGAATGTGGAAAAGTAGTTAGTGTAGATATTTTAGACAGAAAAACAAAAACGCATATTTTAGAGATGGGATTAACAAGAGGCACTGTTGTTAAAGTTATAAGAATTGCTCCAATGGGAAATCCAATTTGTATTGAGTTAAGAGGGTATGAACTTTGTGTTAGAAAAGAAGAGGCTAATTTTATAAAGGTTGAGGTGGCTAAATGAAGATTGCATTGATTGGAAACCAAAATTCTGGTAAAACCACACTGTTTAATGCCTTAACTGGAATGAATCAAAAAATTGGAAATTGGCCGGGAGTTACAATTGAAAAAAAAGAAGGTATTATAAAAGGAACGAATCATGAAATAGTAGATTTGCCCGGCATTTATTCATTAACTCCATATACTATGGAAGAGCAGATTTCTAAAGATTATATATTAAAAAATAAAGTAAATTTAATTATTAATATTGTTGATGCCACTTCCTTAGAAAGAAGTTTATTTCTAACTACTGAACTTTTAGATTTGGATATTCAAATAATTGTAGTAATTAATATGATTGATAGACTTAATAGTAAAGGATTGACTTTAGATTATAAAAAATTGGAAGAAAAACTTGGAGTTAAAATATGCCTTGTATCTGCATTAAAAGAAAAAGGTATTGATGAATTAATAAATTCTATAAATACTATTTCTAATAAGCGTTTTAATAGAATAAAAATTTTTCCAAGAAATATTGAAGAAATTATTTATGATATTGAAAATAGATGTAGAGAAGGGAAAAATGCACGATTCTATGCAATTGATAATTTAAAAAATGCAAATAATGCTCCTATTAAATTGATACAAAAAAGAATTGAAGAATTATATGGAATGGAAGCATATGAAACATTAATAACTTTGAGATATGAATTTATAGAGAATGTATATAAAGATTGCATTAGATGCAGAAAAAATAAAAAAAGCATTACTCAAAAATTAGATAGTATTTTTTTAAATAAATTTTTAGCTATTCCAATTTTTATAGTAATTATGTTTTTTATATATTATATATCAGTTGGTGTTGTTGGAAATTATACGGTTGATTTTATTGATAATCTAATTGAAAATTTTAAAAATTATTCATACAATTTATTTGAAACAATTGGAGTATCTGAATGGCTTAATAGTTTAATATGTAATGGAATAATTACAGGAGTCGGTGGAGTAATTTCATTTTTACCACAACTTAGTATTTTGTTTTTATGTATTTCTATTTTAGAAGCTACTGGATATATGTCAAGGATTTCTTTTCTACTTGATAAGTTTTTTAGAAAATTAGGTTTGAGTGGAAAGGCATTGATTCCGTTTATTGTTGGAAGTGGCTGTAGTGTACCAGGAATAATGTCATCTAGGATTATAGAAGATCCTTATGATAGAAAGGTTGTTTCAGTTTTAACCCCATTTATTCCTTGTAGTGCAAAACTTCCAGTTATAGCATTATTTACTGGTTATTTTTTTAGAGAGCATTATGGACTTGTTGCAACTAGTTTCTATATTATGTCTATATTAATTGTAATAATTAGTGCACTAATTATAAAAAAATTACTGAGAAAAAAATATGTATCTTCTTATATTTCGGAATTACCAGAATATAAATTTCCAAATTTGAAATATGTTTTAAGAGATGTATGGGATAAAGTAAGTGAATTTATAAATAAAGCTGGAACACTAATTTTTCTTTCTTCTATTTGTGTTTGGTTTTTACTTTCATTTTCAACTAAAATGCAATACGGAGTAGACATAGAAGATAGCATACTTGCATATATTGGTAAAAAAATATCATGGATTTTTACTCCTATTATTGGCGTGAATAGTTGGGAAGCAAGTGTATCCGCACTCCAAGGATTAATAGCCAAAGAACAAGTTGTTTCTTCAATGGAAATTATTGCAGGCTTTTCTGAAGAATTTAGAACTAAATATGATATTTTTGGTACAGGTAGTCCATTTAGTTTCTTTAACACTTCGTCTAGCTATGCTTATGTAGTTTTTATTTTGTTTAGTGCACCTTGCTTTGCTGCAATTTCTACAATGAAAAAAGAATTAGGAAATGTTAAATATACTATATATGCAATAGTTTTTCAAACATTAATTGCTTGGCTTTTGGGAGTTTTTGTATTTAATTTTTTAAATTTTATAGGAGTCTAAAAATGAATATAATTGATTTTATTTTTTTAATTTTTTTATTTACATATAGTTGTTTTTGTTTGAAAAGAATTTTTAAAACAAAAAGCTGTTTAAATTGTAAAATGAGAAAGAAAAAATTTTTTTAAAATTTTGAATATATAAATTTATTTTGAACATAATAATTATTGTCAGAGTGATATTAGTTGAGCGAAGAGCTTCTTTGGATTATTATCGATGTAGTCTGATTAAGTTCGAGCAAAGATTATATATTGTTCATGTAATATGGATGGTATATAGTCGGAGTTAAGAGTGTGTAATGTGTGAAGTTGGCTGTATGACAAGTGTTTTTTCAATATATGGTTGATTAATATGTTATGCATTTGAGCGAAGAGTATTCTGGAAGTTGTGTAATTTATTTTTAATTAAGTTGCTCTTGAGTGGGCAACTGAATAAAAAATATTTAAAAGGGTTGTATTTATCCCTTGAGGATAAATATGGTTTTGTAGATTTCCTTAGTATTCGGGCAAAGATTTTTATGGGTGGTGTAATGCTTTGGTATCGTCGTAAGGCATGCTGAGGTGTGTAATTATTCATATTGGTCGGAGTTAAGATTAGTGTCATTCTTTATGATAACCACGTCCAAGAAGGGCGTGGTTATTTTTGTATATAAAACATCCAGCTAAGCAAGGGGATATTTTTTTTGTTATAATATTGACATTGTACTATTACAAGTGATACAATATAGTAATAGGAGGGAAGAGTATGATAAAAATTACTAATCTTAGTAAATCTTATGGTGATAAGAAAGTGCTTGAAAATTTGAACTGCACAATTAAAACTGGCTCTATATATGGTTTAATTGGTGCAAATGGTGCTGGAAAATCTACATTACTTAGGATTATTATGGGAGTATTTCAAAAAAATAGTGGAAGTATTGAAATAGACGGAAAAGAAATTACAGATGAAGAAGAATTTAAACAAAAACTTGTTTATGTGCCAGATGATTTATTTTTCTTTAAGGGCTATACAATAAAAGATATGGTTAATTTTTACGACAGTATGTATAAAAATTTTGATAAGGAGTTTGCATTTAAAATATTTGATAAATTAAAATTAGATAAAAAACAAAAAATACAAACTTTTTCAAAAGGAATGAAACGTCAAACGGCTTTAGTTTGTGCTATAGCCACAAATGCAGACTATATGTTTTTTGATGAAACCTTTGATGGAATAGACCCTGTTATAAGAAATTTTATGAAAAAAATTATTGCAGAACAAATGGAGAAAAAAGAAACAACAATAATAATGACAAGTCACAACCTTAGAGAGCTTGAAGATATATGCGATAATTTGGGACTACTACATAAAGGTGGAATATTATTTGAAAGTGATATTGATTCATTAAAAACTAATATGTTTAAAATTCAAATTTCTCTTGGTAAAGATTTTTCAGAAAAAGATTTTCAAAACTTTAATGTATTAAGTTTTAAGAAAAATGGCAGTGTTGCAACTGTTATTTTGAAAGGTGAAAGAGAAAGTTATGAAAAGATTTTGCAAGAAATGAATCCAATTATTTTAGACTTTTTACCTTTAACACTTGAAGAAATATTTATTTATGAGATGGAGGTGCTTGGATATGAATTTAACGAAATTATTTAACTTTAAGTATTTACTTCAAAATTTAAAAAAGTCTAAAATGGCACTTATATTATTTTTTATGATTGTTCCATTATTTACAAGCTTAACGATAATTGCTTCAGGTGGGGAAACTCTTGAATTTATTGATTTAGGATTTATCAATATTTTAGGATTATATGTTATTCCATTTATTTTTTCATTTTGTTTATTTGGGTATGTATTTAAAAAAACAAGCGTAGATTTTATAGGGTCAATGCCAATAAGCAGAAAATGTATTTTTATTACCAATACAATTGGTGGAATTGTTTTAATTTTTTTACTTCAATTAGTAACATTTCTTTTGACAATATTGTTAGGAGCGATAACAGATTGTACAATTTTTGTTAGTATGGCATTAGATATTTTTATTTTCCAAACTGTTGCATATATCTTTGTTTTTACAATAGCTAATTTAGCAATGAGTTTATCTGGCAATGTTTTAACACAAATTGTACTTACTTTACTTATAGCTTTTTTAGTACCTTTTACACATTTTTTTGTGCTATTGCATAACAATAGTGCGGATTATGAAATTGTTGGAAATGGATACGAAAATGTATTTGCATATAAGTCATTGAATTACACAGCACCATCTTTAGTTGCAAATCGAGGTGACTATGAATTTAATGAAATATCAATGTATAAAATGATTGGACTTTCTATAATTTATTTTGCAATAGGGCTTATAGCATTTAATAAGAGAAAAATGGAAATTGCAGGAGAATCTTTTGAAAATAAAATCGTTCATTTTGTTGTAAAAGGTTTAACCATTATACCATTTGTAGTTATTTTAGTAGAAACTGGATTAACTTCAAATTTAGGTGTAACGATGATTATTCTTGCAATTATAACGATTTATTATTTCTTATATGATTTAATTACGAATAAAAAAATGAAGTTTAGAGATAATGTTATTGGTTTAGTTTCTTCAGTAGTTGCAGTATATGGTGCATTAATGTTATTTATATCTATTGATAATGGTATAAATAAACAAATTAATCTTGATTCGATAAGAGAGGTAAGAATTGAAGATGCAGATAATTTATTTAGTTTTGAAACAAAAGATGATAAAGAAATAGAAGAATTATTAAGAAGTATGCATTTTGAGTATAGCTATGTTTATAGTGAAGATAGAACAGTTGAAGTAGAATTAATTAAATTTGATGGAACATCATACTCAATGAGAGGTTATATTAAAAATGATAAAGTAGATGAGCTTATGAATGATATGGTCAATAAAATGAATATTAGTAAAAATGCTAAATTTATTTTAGGCTCTATATATGATGGAATTGAACTTTCAAATCAAAAAGAAAAAGAACTAAGAGATGAATTGAATAGAATATTGAATGGAATTACATATAAAGAATTAAAAGCATTAGATAGTATTAATAACGATAATATTGTTGTATATGAATATAAAAATCATAAATTAAAAGTTGTTGAATATCCAATAGATATAAGTGAAAAAGCATTTAAAATTGTAACTGGAGAGTATAATAATAATACATATAAATGTGTAGAATATGAGAATAATCCTAATATATATAGTATCTTATTTTATGGCGATGTCACTGTACCAGCTGTTTTACAAGATAATAGTGCTGGAATACGATATGTGGGAAGAGAAGAACTTTGTGAATTTATGAGACAAAACTATAAAGATGAAGTTTCAAATACTAAAGGGTATGCACATATTACAGGTGCAGATATAAATTTCTTTACTAATAACACTGAAGGTTTAATTGAATTATTAAGAAAAATTTATATTGAGAAAAGAGAAGAAATAAGTGAATACTATGGGAGTGATGTACCAGATTATTATGATACAGAAATAGAATCTGCAGTAGAAACTGAGGCAGAAATGGTAGAATAGGAGGGTATGAAAATGATTAATTTAGATTATCAAAGTAGGACTCCTATTTATGAGCAAATAGTAAATCAGATTGAAAGACTGATTGTATTAGGAATTTTAAAACCGAAAGAACAAATTTGGTCTGTGCGAGAAATTGCTACAAATTTAGGAGTAAATCCTAACACAGTAAAAAAGGCTTATGAAGAGCTTGAAAGAAGAGGTGTAATTAATACTATATCAACAAAAGGCACTTTTGTTGCAGATAATATTGATGAAGCTATAAAGAATACAGTTGATGAAAAAATACATTTGCTTCAAAGCATAGTAAAAGAGCTTTATAAACTGGGGTTAACAAAAGAAGAGATATTAAAGAAATTGTAATATTAATATTTGCATATCGCAAAGTTTATATTTGTGGTATGCTTTTTTTATAAACTACAGAAAAGGATAGAGTTTACTTTCTAGTTAGAAAATCTTTGAAATCCATTTTGATTATGATATAATGCAGTAGAGGGGATAAAATGATAAAAAAAGTAAATTTTAAGGAAATTTTATTTCAAATATTATTGGGTATTATGATATTTTCAACAGTATTTATATTCAGCATATTATATTATAATTTGCAGAACGATAATTTATGGCTTTATAATATGTCATTTAAAATGTCTCATGGATTAATGCCTTATCGAGACTTTAATATGATTGTTACACCACTTTTTTTTCAATTAGCAGCTCGGTTTCATGAAAATTTTTGGAGATAGAGCAGTTGTATACTATTTATTTTGTGCTTTACATGCAACAATTTTTGGTTTAGTTTTGTGGAATTTGTTAAGAAAAATAGTAAGTAATAAGATTATAAAAATTTTTTTAGCAATAATATTAATGGTTTTATTACAAGCTGATGTTATACAATCATATAACTTTTCTGTTATAATTTTGTTATATTTGTCATTATATGTTCATTTGAAGGATAATGAATGCCATAAAAAATATTATGATTATATAATTGGAATACTACTTCGGATTAGCAGCAGCATGCAAACATACAATTGGTGGAATTGCAATTATTTGTGTTTTAATTTATGATATATTAAGAAAATTTTATTATAAAGAAAATGTAAAATTTTCTGATATTTTCAGAAAAATATGTGGAATTTTTATTGTTGGTATTCTATATATGATTTGGTTAATTAAGAACGGGGCATTGAATGATTTTATAGATTTATGTATTGGTGGTATGTTTGATTTTGGAAAGAAAAATTTAAATGGTAGTTTTTGGGTTTCATATACAATTATTCCAGTTGCATTGATTTTTATATCTTTTATTTTTTCGAGAAAAAATAATTTAATTGATAAAAAAATTCCATTATTTCTAACTTATTCGATACCATGTTTATTTATTATTTTTCCTTTAGCAAATGTATACCATACTGTATTAGTAGTGTTAGGTGTTATGCCACTTATTGCATATTGGTTAAATTTAATTGTTGAAAAATATTTAGATGATTCATGTAAAGCTATTAGTATACCTCTTTTTATAATGTTTATATTAATAAGTTTTTCTTATATTATACAAGGCATTATTACATTGAGTACTATTAAAACTAATAATGATATTTATGAGTATCAATATATTTTTTTCAATGATGAAAGAGTAGAAAAGATAAAGAAAATAGATGAGTATATATTGCAAAAAGAAAGTGAAGGATATAATGTTTACATTTTATCTTCTGATGCAGGGTTGTATATGATACCTTTAGGCAGAAATAATAATAAATTAGATTTGATTTTTAAAGGAAATTTAGGTTATAAAGGAGAGGAAAGATTAATAGAAGATTTAAAGAAAATTGAAAAACCATTATTCCTTAAAAGTGAAGAAATGTTTTGGCAAGAATCGGAAATGGTGGATAATTTTGTTAAAGAGAATTATAAAGTAGTTGATGAAATATATCATTATAAAGTTTATAGTTTTTGAGAGTTAAGATTAATCTGAGGTGTTTTATGCGAAGAAAAATTAAATTTAATGCAGATAAATTTTTACATGATAAATATATAAAAGGAGATTATGCTGTTATTCCAATACAAGTGAATTCTATGGAGGATTTTTATGATAAGTACGATTCAAGCAAAAATACATTGTCTCCAGATTTATCAAATTATATTGAAAAGTGTGTTTATAATATTCCTATTAGTTATAAATTGATTTTAAAAATATCATGTCCTGATTTACAGGAAAAAGATAAAGAAGAGATTGAAAGGCTGTTTAAAATACATTATGGATTAATTATACACGATAAAGATTTAGACTTGAAAATAAATGAATTTGATATTATTTGGCTTTTTGCATTGGGTTTTGTAGTTTTGGTTCTTACATATTTTTTTGGAAACAAAATTCAGTCTTATATGAAAGAAATTTTATTGATTGCAGGTTGGTTTGCAATATGGGAAAGTGTAGATAATCTAGTGCTTGGAAGAAGAAAAATAATAATTGATAGGCGAAATTATTTGCAATTATATGATAGTGAAATTGTATATATAACTAATAAAAAAGAAACTTGTGAAATAACCAAAAAAACGCTTAAGGGGTGAAATAAGGCTTATATGAAAGAAAATATAAAAGGAAAATTTAAAGAAGCATTTCTTGCTATTCTTCCTATTTCGCTAGTAGTAGGGGTGCTATGCTTTGGAATGGCACCAGTTAGTATTGACGTTTTTATTATGTTTATTTTTGGTGCGATTATGCTTGTTATTGGAATGGCACTATTTACACTTGGCACAGAAACTTCTATGAATGTTATGGGCGAAAGAATTGGAGTATATATAGCAAGCCATAAAAGTATAATTATTAGCACAATTTTATTAATTATCATTGGCACTATAGTAGTATTTGCAGAACCAGATCTGACAGTTTTTTCACAACAGATACATGGAATACCACCTAAGCTTCTTATATTAACTGTTGCATTAGGAAGTGGCATTTTATTAGCAATTGCATATTTTAGAGTTGTTTTTAATATAAAATTAAAATATGTTTTAATGGTTTTATATGCTATTGCTTTTATATTAGCTTTCTTTTCACCTAAAGAATTTTGGGCAATAGCTTTTGATAGTGGAGGTGTTACTACAGGAGCTATTTCTGTGCCATTTATTGTCGCAATAGGAGCAGGTGCAGCACTAATAAGAAGTGATAAAAATGCTGAAAACGATAGCTTTGGCCTTCTTGCAATTTGTTCAATTGGACCTGTTTTAGCAGTGCTTATTTTGGGATTATTTTATAATATTACAGATGTTAACTACAGTTTAAATAGTATAGAATCAATTGAAACGTCAAAAGATGTATGGGAACAATTTAGTAGTCAAATTCCAATATATATGAAAGAAGTTGCAATGTCACTTCTTCCCATTTTAATAATTTTTATACTTTTTAGAGTTTTTGCTTTTAATGTTCCTAAAAAAGAAATGATTAAAATTATCATAGGTTCAATATTTGCTTATGTGGGTTTAGTGCTATTCTTAACAGGTGCTAATGTTGGATTTATGCCTGCAGGAAGTTTTATTGGTGAGGCTATAGCTAATACAGGAAATATATGGATTATTATTCCTATTGGGATGATATTAGGATTTTGCATGGTTAAAGCAGAACCAGCTGTTGTGGTGCTTGTAAAACAAATAAGTGATATTACTGATGGTGCTATATCAGAAAAACTTATGATGTTTTCGCAGGAAATTGGACTTGCATTAGCAATAGGCTTATCTATGATTAGAATTATAACTGGAATATCTATTTTATGGATTTTAATACCGTGCTATGTCTTGGCTTTTATACTTTCTTTTTATACACCAGAAATTTTTACTTCAATAGCTTTTGATTCTGGTGGTGTTGCCTCTGGAACTATGACAGCAGTTTTCTTGATTCCATTTTCTATTGGAATTTGTAATAGTATTGGTGGAAATGTTTTGACTGATGCTTTTGGCATTGTTGCAATTGCGGCAGTAGTACCCGTAATTTGTATTCAATTAGTTGGTCTATTATATAAGCACATAATAAAGAATAGAAAAGAAATCTTTAATGTTAATGATGTTAATGAAAAAGAAGAAATTATTGAATTAGATTGGATGTGGAAAAGTGAATAATATTGTTTTAATGGTTTCTATACTTAGAAGAGAATTAAGTGAAACAGCAATATCTTTTTTAAATAAAGAAGGAATTTCATTGACACTTGGTAGATATGGAAGAGGTACGGCTACAAGCGATATAGCGAAAATGTTTATTCCAGATAGAGAAAAATGTGTACTTTTTAGTACAATGCCATACAGTATTTCTAAAAGAGTTATGGAAGATTTATTGAGTCAGTGTGGACATCGGAGGAGTTGCCTTTACTATACCAATTATAAGCGTTGGAGGAGCTTCTGTTTTAAAATATCTTATGGGGAAAAATAATAGTGATGAGGTGAGTGATGTGGAAGTTAAATTTGAAAATGAGCTTATTATAGCTGTCACAAATAGAGGATATACAGATAATGTTATGGCGGTTGCCAGAGAAGCTGGTGCGAGAGGTGGAACTGTAATTCATGCTAGGGGAACAGGCGAAGAGGAGTCTGAAAAATTTTTTGGGACAACCGTTGGAGCTGAAAAAGAGATGATTTTTATTGTTGTTACAGAAGAAGATAAAACAAATGTTATGAATGCTATTATGGAAAAAGCAGGTATTAATTCTGAAGCGCAAACTTTTATGTTTACGTTGCCAGTGATTGATACGGCGAAATAATTGAAAAA
>CAYNYD010000007.1:0-9323 GCA_964401375.1 uncultured Eubacteriales bacterium
TATTTTTATAAAACCCATCTGGTTTGCATAAGTTTTATTAAATTTGAAAATTGTAACATTAAGAAATTTTAACTCTTTTCAATCTCAAAGTATTTAATATAACCGTAATACTACTCAAAACCATTGCTAAACTTGCAATCATTGGGTTAATCGATATTCCCCATGGTTTCAATATTCCAATAGCAATTGGTATCATCAATAAATTATAAAAGAAAGCCCAAAATAAATTTTGCTTTATAATTTTAATAGTTTTTTTACTAATATTAATTAAATTAATAATACTATTTAAATCATTCCTTGTTAAAATTACTGATGAAGAATCCATTGCAATATCTGTTCCAGAATTAATACTAACTCCAATATCACTTACAGTAAGTGCTGGACTATCATTAATTCCATCACCACACATTAAAACAAATTTGTTCTCAGCCTTTAATTTCTTTATAGTTTCAGCCTTCTCTGAAGGTAAAACATTACTAATTACTTCCGTTATTCCAATATCACCTGCAATTTTCTCAGCTGTTTCTTTATTATCCCCAGTAAGCATAATTGTATCAATCTTGCTTTTATTTAAATTAGCAATTACCTCTTTTGCATTCTCTCTAATAATATCATTAATTCCAATAAGTGCAATTATTTCTTTGTTCCTTACAACATATACTATACTATTTCCATCATTTGACAAAGCTTTTTCATCATCAATATGCTGATTACTTATTTCAAATTTACTTAATATTTTTGAATTACCTAGCAAAATCTCATCATTCTCAACAGTTGCCCTAATTCCATAACCAGCAATATTTTCAAAATCATTTATTTCTTTTAAAACATCTAATTTATTTTCAGACAAATAATCTGTAAAAGCCACTGCAATAGGATGCGTAGATTTACTCTCTATACTACCAACAAGTTGTATCAATTTACTATCTTCCAATTCACTATAATTAAACACTTTAGAGATTTTTAATTTTCCATAAGTTAATGTTCCTGTTTTATCAAATACTATTGTATCAACCTTTTGAGCATTTTCTAATATTTCACTCTTTTTGACCAATATACCATTACTTGCACAAAGTCCCTCTGCCACAACAATTGCAAGAGGTGTAGCTAATCCCAAACTGCAAGGGCAAGCAACTACTAATACTGTAACAAAAGTAATAAGTGCAGTTTCAATTCCTTGACCCAAAATCAAATATCCTATAAAAGATAAAATTGCAATCACTATAACTAAAGGTACAAATATTCCTGAAACCTTGTCAGCAATTTTAGCAATAGGCGCTTTTGTATTACTTGCTTCCACTACTAATCTTACGATTTCAGATATAGTCGATTCTTTACCAATTCTCTCTGCTTTATATTCAATGTATCCATCATAATTTATACTTCCTGCTATAACTTTATTTCCAACCTCTTTATTAACTGGTTTACTTTCACCTGTTATAAATGATTCATCTAAATGTGCTTTTCCTAGAACAATTTCACCATCGACTGCAATTTTTTCACCAGGTTTAGAAATGACTATATCACCCTTATTTATTTCATCAAGAGTAACTTCTTTTTCTTCTCCATTTATTCTAATAACAGCTGAATTTGGTGTTATTTTTACTAATTTTTGAATTGCTTCTTTAGTTTTATCTTTACTAATTCCATCTAAATACCTACCAAATTTTATGAAGTAAATGACTATAGCAGCAGATTCAAAATATAAATTCATAACAAGATGATGTTCTCCTAGAAAAACGCGATACATATTATAAATACTATACAATAAACTTGAAACAACACCTATACTAACTAATGTATCCATATTAGGAGTTCCATGAATTAAGTTTTTATATCCATTTTTCAAAATATCAAAGCCATAGCAAATAAAAGCAAAGGTTAAAAGTAGCAGAGCAATCATATAATTAATAGGATTAGTATGAGGATTTAAACAGCTAATTGTAGGTAAATTAATCATATGACCCATAGAAATATACATTAATAAAATTGCTAATATTGTAAATACAATAAATTTGATTTTCTCTTTTTTATTCTTTCCTTCAATTTTTATTTCTTTAAACTCTCCTAAGCTTTTAAAACCAGCTTGTTTAACAAATTCTTCTAACTTTTCTACATTTAATTTTTTTTCATCATACTGAATTGTAGCATTAGCCATAACAAGATTAACACTAGCTTCACTTATACCATCCTGCTTATTCAAATATTTTTCTAACCCATTAGAGCAAGCACTACAAGTCATTCCATCGATAGATAAAATTATTTTTTTCATACAAAATCTCCTTAGTCTATTACTTCATAACCAATATCTTCAATTTTTTCTGCAATAGCACTTTTATCTATTTCTTTGCTCGAAGAAACTGTAACTGTTCCTGTTTCATGATTTGCAGAAACATTTTCAACTCCATCTATTGTTTTTAAAACATTTTGAATTCTATTTTCACAACCACTGCACATCATACCTTGTACTTTAAGTATTAATTCCACCTTAAATCACTTCCTTTCAAAATAATAATTAATCTCTATATGTATTTTTACGATATTTTTTCCTCAGAAATAATATCTTTAATAACCTCTCCAGCAATAATTAGCCCAGCCACAGATGGAACAAATGATATACTTCCCGGAACTTGATTTCTGGTACTGCATTTTCTTTTAGTTTCAGGAGGACATATGCAATTATTTTTACAACTACATTCTGCTGTTTCATCTGGTATTATAGGCTCTTCTTTAGAATATACAACTTTAAGTTTTTCTATCCCTCTAGCTCTAAGTTCCTTTCTCATAACTTTTGCTAAAGGACAGATACTTGTTTTATAAATATCTGTAACTTCAAACCTTGTTGGATCAAGCTTATTCCCTGTTCCCATACTTGAAATAATAGGTATTCCCAATTTATTTGCTCTCATGACTAATTCAATTTTAGCTGTTACAGTATCAACAGCATCAACTATATAGCTAACAGTTTCATCTAATAGCTCTTCACTATTTGGTAAAAAAAATTCTTGATGTACTTCAACATTTGCATTTGGATTTATTTCTAAAATTCTTTCTTTTGCAACTTCAACTTTATACTTTCCAACAGTTTTTCGTGTTGCGAAAATTTGTCTATTAATATTAGTTAAACAAATTTTATCATCATCTACTAATATAAAGTTTGAAACTCCAGCTCTAACTAGCCCTTCAACCACAAAAGAACCAACTCCACCAATGCCAAATATAGCAACTTTTGAATTTTTTAGTTTTTCTAAATTATCTTTTCCTATTAATAATTCAGTTCTTGAAAATTGATCTAACATTTTTACTACTCCTTACATTTCTAGTTCTTAATTTGACTTTAACTTTTCAACAAATTTACAAGCCTCTTTTTCCAAGTCTTCTAGTGAAGTATTTATTATAATATAATCATATTCATAATTTTCTATATTAGCATCAGAATAATTTGTTGTTATAATATCATATCCTTTTCTTCTAACAAGTAAAGTCTCTGCATCAAAAGCTTTTACAGCTCTTTCAATTTCTTCTGGTTCTCTTATATGAATAAACATAAGTTCATCATCAGATGCTTTAAATTTTTCAACTGCTTCCTTCACACTTTCAAAAGCCATATCATTATATTCTGTCGTAAGCTTTTTTAAATCACTTAAAAGCTTACGATCTTTATCTGTTTTTCCACCTTCCCAGCCAATCACTTTTGCAACTTCTTTTACTTTATCAATTGAAGAAAAATTAAACACCTTGCAATACTTCGAGGTATACTCTATAAATGTATCTTTTCCGCTTCCTCCAGTTCCATTTATAATTATAATCCTTTTCTTCATACTACCTCCTATTTCAAAAAATGGGCTTAATTTAAGAATGAATCTAATAATAAGAGCATTTGGTAAAGTCCAAATACTCTTATAAACAAAAAACATTTAGATCCTAAACTTTAATTAATTCATACTCTTTTGTTCCAATTCCTAAATCAACTGCTGAATCTATTGTATGAGTTCCATTCCTTGAATTAATTCTTTCTAATAAATGCTCTTTTCCTGGATCATCAGAATTAACAACTAAATCAATGCAAGCTTGGTCAATTGCAACTGGATCTAAAGATGCCAAAATACCAATATCCTTCATACAAGGATCTTCTGCAACATTACAGCAATCGCAATCAACAGACATATTAGCCATAACATTAATGTAAGCTATATTTTCGCCAAAATATTTAACAACTGAAGAAGCAGCATCTGCCATAGATTCTAAAAATTTTATTTGATCTGTGGTAAACATATCTTCATAAGAACCATTTTCAGCACCTGCACAATGAATATATCTTTTTCCTTTTCCAGATGCAACACCAATAGATAATTGTTTTAAAGCTCCACCATATCCACCCATTGGATGTCCTTTAAAATGTGATAAAACTAACATTGAATCGTATTTTTCAATATTTTTTCCTACATAATTTTTCTTAATAACTTTTCCATTTGGTATATCTAAAATTATATCCTCTGTCTCGTCCATAATATCAACATCAAAATATTTAGACCACTCATGATCTTCCATTAATTTTTTATGTTTTGCTGTTGTATTTCTAGCGCCTTCATATGCTGTATTACATTCTACCACTGTTCCATTAACATATTCAACCATTGGTTTCATAAAGTCAGGGCGAAGATAATTTTGATTTCCTTCTTCTCCAGAATGTACTTTAACAGCAACCTTTCCCGGTAATTTTTTTTCAAGTTTTTCAAACATTTTTACAACATTTTCTGGAGTAATGTTTCTTGTAAAATAAACTTTAGCTTTTTCCATATTTTCAAATCCTTTCTTTTAAAGCTACACATACCTATTATTTGCTTTTTTTTATTCTATCATTAAAGTAAAAATTTAGCAATTGCTTAATTTTGCATATTTATTTGCTGTCCTTTAATTAATTGATAATTTATTAATTCGCCACTCTCTAAGTCTTCTTTATACATATCAACTCCTGTAATTTGATGATTTTCATAAGTTGTATAATAATATATTCCTTTATCCATATTGCAACAAGAACTATAAATTGTTATTTCATATTGATTATTTCCCATGTGTACACAACCTCTTTGTTGTGTAACTGAATATAAAATTTGGAAAAACTGACTTATACTTTCCGATTCTGAGTCGCCTGAAAGAGAATTCATTTTAGTAAAAGTAGCTTTAACAAACCTAGAAGCAGATGATAAATCTCCTGGTAGTCCCATTGCTCCCATTCCACGACTATATGGTTTTAAATCAATTGATTTAGCAAAATTATTTTGTGCTTTTTCAACGGATAAATTCATATAATTTGCCAAATTAGTTAAGTGATAATCAAAAGTTGGATTATTCGTCAATATTCCAACTGGATTTTCATATATTTTCAATCCATCTTTTACACTTTCAACTGTTATTGAACCTTCTTTATCTGCAATAATCCAATGTAAAGGTGAAGCTGGCAATTCATCACTAAAATTAATGTTTGCAATATTTATATTTTTTAATAATTCTTTTACTTCATTTAAATTTGATGTTTGAGATAAAACCCAAGGTATAAATTCAAAAGGTGCAACATTATCTTTTCCTTCTTCTGTCTCTTTATAATCTGCATTTTCAGGGAAATTAAGTCCTGCCATTCCAACTCCCTTTTCATTAATTGCATCATAATAAAGTGGGTATCCACCTGCTACATAAGCCATTCCTATCATTGCATAATGATTACTCATTTCTTTTCCATTTCTAAAATTAAATTTGAAGTTTCTAGGTGTTATTGTTACTGTCTCATTGTATGAATATTCCAAATCTAAATTTCTTCCAAAATAATGATCTTTAGTATTATAAGTTGCTGCTGTGCACATAAATCATTCCTCCTTTTTATTTTATATAGATAATATATCAGTATTTTACAATAAAATCAATTTTTTATAACATATTTGCTTTATAATTTATTTTATACATATTCAAAAATTCGACAATTAAATGCTATAATTCTTGCAGTATAATTGTTACAGCATTTTTTAATAAGGGAAATAAAGGAATAGCTTTCATTAAATTAATGAAAAAATTATTGTAATTTAAAAAAACTTATGTAATAATTAATTATAAAGAACAATATTTAAGAAAAATTATTATAATAAAGGAGGAAATAAGGTTGAAGAAAAAAATAATATTATGTTTGTTAATAATTTCAATAGCGACTCCTATGCTTAATATAAGCTCTTATGCTGTAACATTACCAGCACTTTTTATAACATCTAGTAATTATTCAGTTAGTGATAAAATGAAAGATAATAATAATATAAAAGAAGTAGAAGTAGGTAAAACATTACAATTATATGCTGTTATGGCACACGGAAACGAAATGCCGACCTTTAATAAAGATGGTAGCATTAATTATGATAGTCTTGGCACATTTGTTGATGAAACAAATTTAAGTGGTGTAACTTGGACAAGTGATAATAATAAAATAGCATCTGTTGATAATAATGGTAAAGTTACAGGTGTCGCAGAAGGTAAAACTACTATAACAGCAAAATATAATGAAAAAAGTAGTAAATATGAAATAAATGTAACTCCTGCAAATAGTTCAAATTCCTCAGAATTATCTATTGATGATGGATTAGTATCACAAGGAATTACAATGATGGTCTTAGGAATTGTTGTAGCAATTTCGCTATCAACAATAATTCTATAAAATAAAAAAACTTTAAAAGATTGAGAGTGTAAAGTAGCTTTTTACTTTACACTCTCAATATATTTTTATTTCTCACTTTAAAACCTTTCTACAATTCTCTTTAATTTATTAGCCATTTAAATAGCCTTTTGTACCATGGCCCTTTTGGAATTACTGTAATAGATAATTCACCTCTATTAACATAGCCTTCAAGTCCTTGTTGTATTCCATTTGTAAAAATTTCATTTGAACCTATATTATTATTTGAACCTATATTAAATGTTTCCATTGTATTTTTTTCATCCATAAACATACACCCCTATTATTCATTATATACTAAGTAAAAAAATATTCAAGCAAATATTATTAGTATTATAAACTATCTTCTTCATAATTATTCTTAGTAATCCTAGCGTATCCAGTTTTTTCAATAATTTCTTGTCCCTCATCTGATAAAACCCAATCCAAAAGTTTTTTTACATTTTCATTTTCATTACCTTTATAAGTAACTGCATATAATCCAGTTGTAATTCCATAAGTTCCATTGCTAATATTTTCTAATGTAGGTTCAACACCGTCAATACTTATTAATTTAATATTAGGATTTTTTATTATCTCTTCCATGTAATACCTAAAAGAAAATCCTATTGAATTTTCGTGATTTCTATAATCTGCAACACGGCTTAATATTCCAGCCATAGTATTTACAATTCTTTCTTCTATAGCTTCCATTATTGGTGTATCTCCCATAAAACGCTTCAACATACTTTGACTTCCACTGCCTTCGTTTCTCTGATATGCTAAAATATTTTCATTTTTACCACCAACATCTTTCCAGTTAGTAATCTTACCAGAATAAATATCTTTAATTTGCTCTGTAGTTAAATTATCTACTGGATTATCTTTATTTACGAAGAATACAAAACCCTCTTTACCAATTTCTGTATACTCAAACTCTGTTCCTTGTTCAGTTGCATATTCTATCTGTTCTTTAGAAGGATATGCACCAAAAAATATATCTCTCCTTCTTTCAGCTAAAGCTTCGTATCCGCATTACAGTATTACTATAATAAAAAGGCTCTTTATTAAATTTAACATTCTTAGGATATACAGCATTTATAAACGCAGAATAAACTGGAAAAACAGCAGCTGCTCCATCTAAAATTGGCAAATTATCTTCTAGTTTTAAACTTGACTCTTTTTCTAAAGTCACAATTTTAGAATTAGAATCAAAAGGCATATATTCATCAACATTTATATTAACATCTGTACTTATCTTGATTTCTTCATCATACTTTAAATATCCCACATTTATTCCAGTTGCAATAATAGTAACTAACTCATAGCAAATTACTATTATAAAAATTAATTTTCTATTCTTTTTAAACAATAGTGGAACGAATAAAATTGGAAAAGCAATTGATAGTAATATACGAACAAACCCATTTAAATTTGAGTGCATAACTGCTATATAAAACATTATATATAAAGAAACAATTACAACAACTACAGTTAATAAAATTTCTAAAAGACTTTTAAATATTTTTTTAGCCATATCCTCGTATTATAAAGCCACCAGCTAGGCTGGTGGTTTTTTTATCCTCCTTCTATGTTTAATTATATACGTCATAGTTTATGGAAAAGATATTACCTCGTTAAAGATTAACATCTTTTGAATGTTCATCATTTTTTATTTTGCCTACATTAATTTGGTACACTTACTCTTCAGTACCAAATAAAAATTCTTTCTCTACACTAATTTTTTTACATTTTGAATTTAATTCTTCTGATTCTTCTTCAGATATATTTTTGGTTTCTCCACTGCCATTTGTATAAGTATATGACATACTATAACTACCTGAATCTGGCAAAGATGAACTGCTTACTCCTTCAATCAATTTCAATTTTCCGTCACTTTGTAATTCATAGTAATTAAATAATGACTCAAATGCACTATTACTTCCTTCTTCTTTAATTACATTATTATCACACAAATAATATAAGTCTCTAGGTTGACTTGATAATACGTGTACGACTTCATTATTAACTATTGTATATAAATCAAATATCTCATCACTATAATTTTCGTCATTTACATATAATAATAATTCTTTTTGTCCATCATTATTTATATCAATAATTGCATAATTAAAAATATCTAAATTTTTATCATCTTGATAAGCATACATATATGAAAAATTATTATCCTGATAAGCTTCTTGTTTACTACTATATTTTTCACCAGAAACAATAACATCGCCTAAAGTAATAAGATTTTTTAAATTATCTAAAATTGGATTATATAACTCCATTTCAGTATCACCACTATTTAACAAATAATTATCTGTATCCGTATCTGTAGGTTCTTTTTTATTTTGCAAACAAAATACCACAAGAACTATACATACTAATACTGCAATAATAGAAATTACTACTATACCACTCTTTTTCAATTTGATCATATCCTTTCAATATTATTCTCACTAAAAGCAATTTAAAAAAATATGTGCTTCTCCACATATATCTGGTGCATTATTTTCGAACCACACCAAACAACTTTGCTTAAGCTATTTTTAATAATAGCATTATTTTTAGAATTTATCAAGAGCTTTAAAATCTTTATCATAAAGATTTTTTTAAAAACACT
>CAYNYD010000007.1:9423-23928 GCA_964401375.1 uncultured Eubacteriales bacterium
ACTAAAAACATCTCCTAAACTTTTATTTATTACTAAATTAGCTTTTTGGTCATATAGAGTAGAATCTCTATTAATCAAAACCAAATTTTTTCCTTTAAAACAATTTATTAAACTACTTGCAGGCTGAACAGTTAAAGATGTTCCTGCAACTATTAATAAATCTGCATTTTGAATTTCATGTATTGAATTTATTATTATATCATCATTTAAAGGTTCTTCATATAAAACAACATCTGGCTTAATTATTCCACCACATTCACATTTTGGAATCCCATTACTATTAAAAATGTACTCTGCATCATAAAATTTTCCACAATTCACACAATAATTTCTCAAAACACTTCCATGTAATTCTAAAACATTTTTAGAGCCTGCCTTTTGATGTAATCCATCAATATTTTGCGTTATAACAGCTTTTAGCTTTCCATCTTTTTCAAGTTCTGCTAGCTTAATATGAGTAATATTAGGTTCGTATTTTAAAGAATTCATTTTTTCTCTGTAAAATTTAAAAAATTCTTCTGTTTTACTATAGAAAAAAGTATGACTTAATATTTCTTCAGGTGGATATCTATATTTTTGATTATATAATCCATCTTTACTTCTAAAATCTGGTATTCCACTTTCTGTAGATACTCCTGCACCACCAAAGAATACTATGTAATTACTTTCATCAATCATTTCTTTTAAATCTTCTACCATATAAATCGCCTCCTGAATTTAGAATTATTTTATCATAAAAATTTATATAAACCAAGCATATAACCCTATTACAATCATAAATAAAAAATTATTTAATATATTTTTATACTAGGAGGTGTAAATATGTCAAAAATTAAAATTTATCTCAAAGCAATACTACTCCCTTTACTTTTAGGGATTTTACTTGGAATTATAATTTCTGGATATATTGATTATAATTCTTTACAAAAGCCACCACTATCTCCACCATCAATTGCATTTCCTATAGTATGGACAATATTATACATATTAATGGGGATATCTTATGGAATCTTAGAAAGTTCAAATTTAACAAATAGTCATATAGACTCAATTTATTATTTACAATTAATTGTAAATTTATTATGGCCATTATTCTTCTTTGTATTTAAATTAAGATTAGTTTCTATTTTTATAATTATTTTACTTGCTTTACTCGTTTTAAAAATGATTATAAAATTTTACAAACAAAATAAGCTATCTGGAATATTGCAAATACCATATTTTTTATGGACAGTATTCGCAACTTATCTTAATATAGGAATATATCTATTAAACAGATAAATCTATTGCTTTTACTAATTTACCTTCTATTGTTTTTAAATAAATTTTTTCTTCATCAATTAGCACATAACACCTTAAATCTGTTCCTATAGGTCTAGTTAAAGAACCAGGATTAGCCAATATTTTTCCATTTTGTTTTTGTAACATTGGAATATGCGTATGACCTTGTATAAAAATAGTTCCACAATTTTCTGGTAGTTCCATATAATTATAATAATGTCCATGAGTTACTGTTACAAGTTCCTTATTAATATATAAATTATCAATATCATAGATTTCAAAATCTAACATCTCTTCATAATCAATTGTATCACAATTACCACGAATCACTTCAATTTTATCTTTATTATTATTTAGTATCTTAGCAATTTGTTGATTTAATTCATTATCTGTACTAGAGGCAGTATCTCCTAATATAACCATTTTATCTGCCTCTTCTTTTTTAAAAATATCCATACATTTTCCCAAATTTTCTAAATTGCCATGGATATCTGAAACAAACATATACTTCATAATCATCCTCCTCTTAATATTTTTCAATATATCAAAAACGTATTTTTACCAAATAGCACATAGAAATGACTATTCATTCCTATGTGCTTTTCTTCATATAATTATGCAAATATGCAAAATTATTTTTTAGTCAATTTCAAATGTCATAGAAAATTACTATAAACTAATAAGATCCCTCGCTTTGCCAATTAACGCATTCAAAAATTCATCTTCTCCATGATAAAATTTCATTTCTTTCCAGTCATAGTATATTACTGTTTTTTCTTGTTCATCTAATAATTGGATATAGCCATATTCCAACAATTGTAAAGAAAATTTTTCATCAAATATATACGGATACACAGCCATATAATAATTATCTGATATTTTAGCCTGATGACAAAATAAAATTCTTTTTGATTGATCAATTATGCTTCTTAGTGTGTATATCTGCAATTTTGAATTATTACAATGGTAGCTTCCTTCTAAGTAATTAATACATTTAGCACTATCTCTTTTATCATTAATCAAAAAATACCCAGATTCAACCACATATCCTGTTATATCATCATAAAGTTCACGTTCAGGCGTTAACCGAAGAATAAAATCTTCGCCATCTTCTCCTCTCATAATGATAATTGTATCATACTGTCTAGTGCAAATAAAGGGCATTCGGTAAGAAACAGCCACCATAAGTATATCTTCTTTCCAATAATACACATAATATTGATTTATACCATTATCTTTTTCTGTCACAATAATATGAGGAAGTCCATTATCATATACATACAACTTAGAAGTAGAATTTTTCTCTTGTATTGGATACAATTTTTTCATCGTTTCCAAATCCCATACAAAACCATCAATAACACCATACTCCACATTCCATATTTTATCTTTTGTAAGTGAAATATATTTTTCATTCATTGGAAGTGCAAGGTAATATCCTTTCTGGCATGGAACATTCATATATTTAGAAAGTTCTGCAAGCAATTCTTCATTTTCTACACAAATTGGATAAATCTTATAATTTTCATAATCCATAATTCCTCTTTTAGTCAAAATATAATTCGGATTAAAAACTTCTCCTACTAATTCTTCTTTACTCAATTTTATAGTTTTCTCTTTGGCTATATTAATTCTAAATGCACCATTTTGTGTTGTATGATTATTTTTTACAAAAGCCCAGAAAGTATCTAACGTATTATTGAAATTTACTTTTATTCCCAAAGGCATTTCTTTTTCATCATACATTTCTGTTGGTGGGAAATAGTCCTGTGGCAATTTATCAATAAAATTAATTTCATATGTTAATTCAATAATAATTTCATAAAGAGAAATTGATTCATCTTCTCCTTTAATTGCCACAATATACTTTTCCGTATCTAAAGTACCCTTCTTATGCATCCATACTTTTGAATCTTCCGATATAATCCATACTTGTTGTGCACCAACAATTTCAGTTACGTATTTTTTAGTAACTATATAAAATGTTTCTGCCACCCGATATAATTTCACTGCACAATTCTCTTTTACAGGAATTCGTTTGAGTTCTTTACCATTTAAGTTTTCAATTTTTAGCTGTTGATTTTGTGAAACATCAATCAAGTATTCTGTTCCAAGGTAACTAACTACTTTATAATTATCACCATGCCACCTTTTAACTTGAATTTGACTCATGCAATTCTCCTCCCATAATAAATCGTCGGTTATTCTAAAAAATAGTAACATGTTATTTATATCATTATTTTACATAATTTGCAATACAAATTTTACAAAACACTTGACAATATTATTTTAAATGTGCTAATATATCTTTTGTCGGTGAAATGTATGTTCTTGATTACTATGTGTTTATAGTAAATCTTTAGATTAATATATTTTTTGTCGACCAAAACGCGGGTGTGGCGGAACTGGCAGACGCGCTAGACTTAGGATCTAGTGTCTTCGACGTGGGGGTTCAAGTCCTCTCACCCGCACCATAGAAATAAATCCTAGAATACTTGATATATAAGTAATCTAGGATTTTTATTTATGATTTTTAATGCAATATCTTTTTAATCTTCATCTTTCATACTATTAATTTTTAAAAGTTTAAATACTTCAACTATTAATAATGGTGCAAGTGAAAGACCTATTACCCACAACCAGTTTGTTGTTGACAAAGCTGCAACTTTAAAAATTCCTTGCAATCCAGGTACACACAAAACTACAATCATTAATAATAGTGAAACAAATCCAGCCAATAACAACATTTTATTAGTGCCAATACCTATCTTAAATATCGATTCATTCTTTGATCGAACATTTAAAGCATGAACTAATTCAGACATTCCCAAAACAGCAAATGCCATTGTTTGTGCAGTCATAGCTACTTCTGGATTTTCAAGTGTAGCAAAATTAAATCCACAACCTGCAGCAAATGCAAGTAAAGTTAATCCGCCAACCATAATACCTTGATAAATTACTCTCCAGATCATTCCTTTAGAGAAAATTGCCTTATCTTTTCTAGCTTTTCTATTCATTATATTCTTTTCTGCTGGATCAACACTAAGTGCTAAAGCTGGTAAACTATCTGTAACTAAGTTAATCCATAATATATGAATTGGAAGCAAAGGTTCTGCAAGCCATCCGAATAACGTTGCAATAAATAGTACAATTATTTCACCAACATTTGATGAAAGCAAATATTGAACAGCTTTTAAAATATTATCATATATTCTTCTACCCTCTTCAACAGCAGAAACTATAGTAGCAAAGTTATCATCTGTTAGAACAACATCAGCAGCTTCTTTTGCAACATCGGTACCTACAATACCCATTGCAGCACCAATATCAGCTGTCTTAAGTGCTGGTGCATCATTTACTCCATCACCTGTCATTGCAACAACTTCACCATGTGATTGCCAAGCCTTAACAATTCTAACTTTATGTTCAGGTGAAACTCTAGCATATACAGAATAATTTTTAACATTCTTCTCTAATTCTTCCTGAGACATTTGCTCAAGTTCACTACCACTAATTGCCTCACTTTCATTTTCCAAAATACCAATATCTTTTGCTATTGCCATAGCTGTAACTTTATGATCTCCTGTAATCATAACTGGTTTAATTCCAGCAGTCTTACATTTTGCAACAGCTTCTTTAGCTTCTGGTCTTGCAGGATCAATCATACCAACCATTCCAATAAATACTAAATTATTCTCTAATGTATTAATATCTTTATGTTCAGGCAATTCATCAACCTTATTATATGCCATAGCAAGCACACGAAGAGCACTCTTAGCCATATCTTCATTAACTTGTTTAATATATTTAATATGTTCCTTAGTTAATGTTGTTTCTTGGTTATCTAAATATATCTTCGTACTCTTTGCAAGAAGCTCATCTACTCCACCTTTAGTATATACAACATATTTGCCATCTTGTTTATGCATAGTGCTCATTAATTTTCTATCTGAATCAAATGGAATTTCTTCCACTCTAGGATAATCTTCATCTATTTTAGTTTTTACCATTCCTAATTTAATCCCTAAATCAACCAAAGCAGTCTCAGTTGGATCACCTGCTAACTTATATTCGTCTCCTTCTTTAGTTAATTTAGTATCATTACATAACACCATTGAATCAATTAGGAGTCTTAAGTGGTCATCAACATTATGCACCTTCTCTTCAACTTTAAACAACTCATTATTATAAAATATTTTTTCCACTGTCATTCTATTTTGAGTTAATGTTCCAGTTTTATCACTACAAATTACTGTTGCACTTCCTAATGTTTCAACAGAAGGTAATGTACGAATAATGGCATTTTTTTTAACCATTCTTTGTACACCTATTGAAAGTACAATAGTAGAAATAGCTGGTAAACCTTCAGGAATAGCTGCAACAGCTAAACTTACAGCAGTCATAAACATTTCAAATAGGTCTTTTCCATGAACAAGAGAACCAACTAAAAATATAACAGCACAAATAACTAAGGCCGCAATTCCAAGAGTTTTACCAAGCACTCCCAATCTACGACTAAGAGGTGTTTCACTATCATCAACTGAATCAAGCATTGAAGCAATTTTTCCAACTTCAGTATTCATACCTGTTGAAACAACTATTCCTTTTCCTCTACCATAAGTTACTAAACTTGAAGAAAATGCACAGTTTGTTCTATCTCCAATGCCAATATCCTCTTTATCTATTTTATCTGTCATCTTTTCAACTGGTAAAGACTCACCTGTTAAAGCTGATTCTTGTGTTTTCAAATTAACAGCTTCAATTAATCTCAAATCTGCAGGAATATAGTCTCCAGTATCTAAAATAACTATATCACCAGGAACTAAATATTTTGATTCCAAGTCTTGAACTTTACCGTCTCTTAAAACTTTACAGTGAGGTGCACTTAAATTTTTTAATGCCTCTAATGATTTTTGAGCTTTAAGCTCTTGCACTACACCAATTATTGCATTCACAACTACGATTACTAAAATAATAATTGAATCAGTGAATCCTTCTCCATTTGTCTGTCCAACAATTCCAGAAACAACAGCTGCAATTATTAAAACAATAATCATAAAATCTTGAAATTGCTCTAAAATCATTTTAAAAATAGACTTTTTACCTTTAGAAGTAATTTCATTTAATCCGTAGGTGCTCCTTTTTTCTTCAACCTTTGCATCTGTCAAACCAGTATTTACGTCTGTTTCTAAGTCTTTTGTAACTTCTTCTACTGATTTTGAAAACCATTTTTCTTGATTCATAAAAAGCTTCCTCCTTTTTATTTTTGCTTATGGCAATTTTTATTTTACTAAATACCAATTATATAACAAACAGTATGTTTTCGTCAATAAAATTAAAGCACTATTAAGTATAAAAAAAGAGCAAATAACAACAAAATTGTTGATTATTTGCTTCTTCAGTGTCATAGTTAATACTTTAATAAAGGGGGAACCTAAAAATTAAAATACTAACGTAGGTATGTTCACCTTACAAATACATATTACAATATAATTGTGTTCAAATCGTGAATGTGTAATGAAAAGTCAATGATTTAAAACTTTTATTTGTTTATTAAATTATATAAAGTACTGTAAGCTTTTGCAATTTCAGTTAATGCTGTTTTAGAATAGGTGTATACAGAAGAATATGTTCCCTGTACTTTTTTTGCTGCAAAAAACGCAGTTCCCAATTCAGTTGAAGTAGACTCACCATCGATGTCGATAGTAGCCGAATCAATTAAATCGTCTAAATCTTGTTTAGCACCTGTAAAGATACTATTTATTTGAGCTTCAGTACATGTCTTTCCAGCTTGTGCAGCACTTAGTGCTGCTTGCATTTTGTTAGCGCCTTTCATATCGGAAATAATTGTCTCAATTTCTTTAAGAACTTTACTTACTTCAACCAATCCATCACGTGCTGCTTCTAATTTTTCTTTTGCCTTCTTAAATTCATCTATACTTGTACTACTTGTACTTACTTCACGAGCTTCTTTTAAAGCTGTTTCAAATTTTTTATATGATGAACTCATATATATTTCCTTGTCTTCCTCGTAATCTATACACTCAACAATTAATTCGTTTAATTGTGCTTTCAAAGAATCTATTGCTGGTTCCAAAGCATTTATAGCATCTAATAAATTTTGTGTTGCTTGTTCAATATCTGTTACAGAAGAAGTAGCAGCAGCATTTTTTATATTTTGTGCTTTACTTAGTGCATTTTTAAATTTTGTGTACGAAGTTGATGTATAATATGACGAATCCTTTACTGTTCCTGCTCTTGATATTGCAGAATTTAAATCTTCTAAAGCTTTTTTATGACTTGAATCATTTGACAACAATTCCAAACTATTTATAGCTGTATTCAAATTACTATAAGCAGTGTCCACTTCATTTTTTGTTGTATTTGTTCTTTCTAATATTGTTTGAGCTTTTGTTAAAGCTGTTGAAAAATTGTTATAAGAAGAAGTTGTATATTTTGCTTTATCTTTTACAGCTGTCGCTGCCTTGCCATTTACTAGTTCTCTTAAATCTGCTCTAGCTCTAGCAATTTTCCCTTCTGTAGAAGAAGATGACACTTTTGATAAATTATTATATGCAGATTTTAAATTATTTAATGCAGAAGCCACTTTAGTTGCAGCAGATTTGCTAGTTATGCTATTAGCCTCCTCAAGCGCAGATAATAATTTTGCATAAGATGCTTGTGAATAATCTTCTTCATAAACATCTTCAGCTCTTGCTATATAGTCATCTAATTCATCTAATAAATCATTTTTGTCACTCTCACTTATTATTGAATCTACGAATACAATTAAATATGTTTTTCCAGCATATTGATAAACATATACTAAATCTGCTTCTTCATCAATTTTTGTAAAACTTAAAGTTTTAACAGAAGAAGCCGTTACAGCAACAACTTCAAAGGTATTAGATGAATACTCATAAGTTGTTTTACCAACTTTTATTTTTGAAGAAGTTAAAGATGATATTTCAGAAGCATCGTCTACATTAATTTCTTCAATAATTCCTAATTCATTATCAGGATTTAAATAATAAAGAATAACACTTCCTTCTTCAGGCATATCGCTTTCATCAATTAGTGCATAAGATGAATTAGAAGAACTTCCTAATTTATTAATTTTAACTCCATCCATTTTATCAACAATAATATCTGATTCATATACTAATCCGATACTTACATTTCTAGCTCCAGAAACAATAATATACTTAACTGTTGAACCATCCATTATTAAAGTAGCTTCAATAGCACTATCTATATCTTCTGCTTCGTATAATAAAATATTATTTTTATCTGGTAAATTATACCCATCTTCATCAACCAAATAAATTTCTTTACTTGTGATCTTTGTTATATTTCCCTCTTCTTTACTATAATCATCAGTAATATCTATGCTTAAAAATTCTTTTTTGCCTTCATCATATAGCAATTCCAATTCTCTTCCATAAAACTCAAGAACATCATCAGAATCCATTGTTACAGTAAGTGTCTCACTACCTTTAATTGTAACTTTTGCTTCACTAAAATCATCAGAAAAGTTAACTGATGTAATCGTTGCATCTTTTAAATAAATATAATTTTTATATTTATTTAACATTGTTTGTCCTTGTCCATAAACTATGCCACCATTAGTCGTTTGACTTTTAGCTTCACATACACCTGTCCTAAGCATATTCCACAAAAGAAGGGCAACATCTCCTCTTTGAGCTCCTTTATTATCGCTAAATGTTCCAACTTTATCAAATAATGATAATTTCTTTGCATATGAAATATAATTATTTGGCCAAGCTTCTGAACTTCTTTCTACATCTGTTTCATATCCTAAAGCACGTACTATCATTGTTACTGCCTCTGAATAAGTAACAGTGTCTTCAGGTGCAAAACGTCCATCGGGATACCCATTTATAATTTTAAGGTTTTTTGCTAGATTAACATATCCATAAGCCCAATGTTCTGATTCAATATCTGTAAAAACATTTTTCTCTTTTTCAGCAGTAGAAAGCTTTCCTTCTTCACCTAAAGCAACTACCATCAATTTTGCCATTTCAGCTCTTGTAACTGCATTATTAGGTCTATATGTATTATCCGTAGCATATCCATTAACTAAACCTATATCAACTAAATTTTTAACAGCATCTTCATACTTTGTTCCTTTAACATCACTAAAACTCGTTGATGCTAAGGAAACACTATTTGCAAGTATGCAAACTGAAAAAATTAAAAATAGACAAGTTAATTTCTTCATATTTAAAACCTTCCTTTCTTTTAGATTTGAAAAAATTACCTAGTTTTTTCAAATCTTAATTCTCTTTAGTAAATTCCTAACACAATTATATACTACTTATTTTCATTACTCAATAATTTATAAAAAATTAATTTTTTTCTTAGGCATTTTGGGGTTACAACTTATAATCTTAAAAATTGCTATATTAATTTCATTGTAAAAATAAAGTGTCATAGAATATATTTTCTAAGACACGCTTAAATTTTACAACATATCTACAATAACATCGTGTAAATGAATTGGAGTTACGTTGTTTTTCATAAGGGATTTTACAATATCATCAATCCTCGTTTGATCCGTTGTAATATCCATTACTTGACTCTTTTCAATTCTAGTATTATCTAGCTTTTCAATCTCAATACCATAATTGGTATATTCATCGCATTCATCTGCTAAGACATAATACTTTAAGTCTAAATGATTATTGTCACTTATGCTAAGAGTCTCTTTCCCAATATAAAATTTTTTCACGGCACATTTGCCCCTTTCTTCTTTTGTATATAAATATTATATTTTCTTCTAGTGAAATATAGCAAGAATTTTTCATCGTAAAAATATGACATAATATTTATATATATTGTCGAAAGAGTATAATCATTTGTCAAATTATTAGAAAAGATAATATTTCTTGTACAATAAAGAAGAATTTAAGTATAAAATGTTAATTACTTATCTTGCAAAACTTTCAACTTCTTCTTTTAACTTATTCGTAAAGTCGTCCATATTCATCGCACCCAAATCTCCATCTTTTCTTGAACGTACACCAATTTGATTTGATTCAATTTCTTTATCTCCAACAACAATCATATAAGGAATCTTAGCAACTTGTGCTTCCCTAATCTTATAACCTATTTTTTCATTTCTATCATCTAATTCAACTCTAAAACCTTTACTTTCCAATTCACTAACAATTTTTTTAGCATAATCAATATGTTTTTCTGTTGAAATAGGTAATACTTTCACTTGAACAGGAGTAAGCCAAAGTGGAAATGCACCTGCAAAGTGTTCTGTAATAATACCAATAAATCTTTCAAAAGAACCAAATAATGCTCTGTGTATCATTATTGGAGTTTTTTTATTTCCATCTTCATCAATATAATAAAGATTAAATCTTTGAGGCAATTGAAAGTCTAATTGTATAGTTCCCATTTGCCATTCTCTACCTAAGCAATCTTTCATTTTTATATCAATCTTAGGGCCATAAAAAGCTCCATCACCTTCATTTATTCTATAATTATTTTCACCACATAATTCATTTAAAACTTTCTTTAAATCACTTTCAGCTTTATTCCAAGTTTCAATTTCACCCATATAATCATCAGGTCTTGTTGATAAAGTCAAAATATATTCAAGTCCAAAAACAGAGTATAAATATTTAGCAATTTCAATTATGTTTTTTATTTCATCTCCAATTTGACTTTCAGTAACATAGTTATGAGAATCATCTTGTCTAAACATTCTAACCCTAAATAAACCATTTAATTGGCCTGATTTTTCATTCCTATGAATTACATCAACATCATTAAATCTAAGTGGTAAATCTTTGTAACTTCTCAATTTGCTTTGATAAATTTTAATTGAATTAGGACAGTTCATTGGCTTCAAAGCCTGTTCTTTTCCATCAGCATCTGTTAAAACAAACATATCTTCTTTATAATGGTCCCAATGCCCTGAAATTTTCCAAAGTTCACTACTATTTAGTTGTGGACCAGAAAATTCTTGATATCCATTTTCTTTATGCACTTTTCTCCAAAAATCAATAAGTATATTAAGCATAGTAAAACCTTTTGGAAGCCAATAAGCCATTCCCGGAGCTGTTTCATCAAAGAAAAATAATTCTAATTCTTTGCCTAATTTTCTATGATCTCTTTTTTTTGCCTCCTCCAACATATTTAAATATTCATCTAATTCAGATTTTTTAGGAAAAGATGTTCCATAAATTCTTTGAAGCATTTTATTTTTTTCATTACCTCTCCAATATGCACCAGACGAAGAAGTTAATTTGAAAGATTTAACTAAACCAGTATTCATTAAATGTGGACCTGCACATAAATCTACGTAATCCCCTTGTTTGTAAAAAGAAATCTCCTCTCCTTCTGGTAAATCTTCAATAAGTTCTACTTTATATGGTTCATCTTTTTCTTTCATAAGTTTAATAGCTTCTTCTCTTGGAAGTGTAAATCTTTCTATAGCTAAATTTTCTTTACATATTTTATCCATCTCTTTTTCTATCGCTTCTAAATCTTCTGGAGAAAAAGGTTTTTCCACATCATAATCATAATAAAAACCATTTTCAATAGAAGGACCTATAGCAAGTTTTGCATCTGGGAATAATCTTTTAACTGCTTGTGCCATTATATGAGATGTTGTATGCCTATATGCACCTTTTCCTTCTTCATCATCAAAAGTTAAAATACTCAAACTACAATCTTCATTAAGCAAAGTCCTTAAATCAACAACTTTTCCATTTAATAAAGCAGAAGTTGCAACCTTTGCTAGCCTTTCACTTATTTTTTTAGCAACTTCATAAATTGAAATTCCCTTTTCCACTTCCATAATTGAACCATCTTTTAAAGTAATCTTTATCATTATAATTCCTCCCCATATATAATTTTTCTTACATCTTCCTGTTGTATATGAATACTACTCGCCTTTTACAATTTGCATTAGAACAAACAAAAGCACTCCAAATGCTTTGTTTGCCAAAACATTAGGAGTGCTTATATATTTTAAACACGGTCCCATCCTAATTTTACCTTAATTAATGATTATATCGTAATCAACGGATGTATTTAATAAGGGTAGTTTTTCAGCTATATATCCTAGATTTGCTTTCAGCCAACGACAAACCATCTCTAAAGGAAGTTCAAATAACTTACTTTGTCCTCTACATCAACAATTAGATTTTAGCATCATTTACAACTTATGTCAATAATTTTAGTAATTCAATATATTATTAGAAATGGCTTTTGAATTAATCATTAACTTTTTTATATTCTCCTTTTAAATCCTTTTTCTTTATCGATAATTGTTCTATTACTATACCCTCATCACTCTTTACCACTTTTATTTTTATCGTTTCATCAAATAAAATCTCACTATCAATTTCTGTATCTGTATAGTCTGTTATTAAAAAAGTAGTTATATCATCTACTAAATTCATACTAAATCTCATATTTCCTTTACTTGTTTCTGCTATTACAATAGTACTATCTGAATTTTCATTTTTATAAACTCCATCCCAATTAGAACTATCAAAATCAGCTCTCATATATTCACCATTATAATAACTTGTCATAGAATCCTCTGGTGAACTTGAAACAAATCTAATTCCATCTTTTGTCAATTGAATTTCTATTTTTTCTTCACCAGATGTATATACTAATTTTGAACCATTTTCTATAGATAAAGTTCCCATACTATCAATATATTCATATTCTTCTTCATCTACCCCCGATGTAGTCTTATAAATAAATTCAAAACTGTCTAAACTAGTTCTATACAAACATATAGTATTATTTTCATGTGTATATGTACCATTATATTCATTCAAATTATCAACATCTACTAATTCGCCTTCTTGGTTGCCTGTACCATTACCACTTTGTAGCATATTATATGTTAATAAAGCAGTATCTCCTCTATTTAAATTTTGGTCTTCAGTTACTCCTGTTATATTGTTCAATAAATTTTTCTCTTTAGCTTTACTCATATAATTGTCATACCATTTTCCTGTACTACTTACTCCTACATCATTTCCTGTTGCTCTCATTATCATTGTTACTGCCTCTGCATATGTTACATTTGCTTCTGGTTTAAATGTCCCATCTACATACCCTGTTATTATATTATTTTTACTTGCTATTTTTATATAGCTTGTTGCCCAATGTTCTGGTGCCACATCTGAAAATGTTACACCCTCTTCTACATTTTCTAAATGTAATGCCTCACATATTATTTTTGCAAGTTGTGCTCTAGTTACATTTTCACTTGGTCTATATGTACCATCTTCATAACCATTAATAACATTTGATTCTACCAATGTTTTTACTGCTGTTTCATACTTTGTCCCCACTACATCACTAGGCGTTGTTACTGCAAGCACTATATTTACCATACAAAAACAAAGCACTAAACTTAATACTAATAAAATTAATTTTTTCATTCGTATACCTCCTTTTATTAAACAATTTTATACTATTTAAATTTTAATTGTCAACATTAATTTAACATTTTTTAGCTATCTCTATTTTATTTTCCTTTATTTATTCACAAAAATTCTAATGTGCAATTTCCTTTTCTTTCAATGCCTTCCTAAAGCCGTTTAAAGCATCAAAAGGTAAAAATTGTCTTGGTCTTTCTTCTTTAGATAGCATTATGGCCTCCCACCAAATTATTTCTCATTAAAATAGTTGCACCGTTCTATAATTGGCTAAAATTACCAAATTAATTTTTTACATAAAAAAGAGATTTAGACTTTTACATCTAAACCCCTTTTTTTAAATTTATATAGGAAAACGTTTTTTAACATCTTGCCAGCTTATTTAAATTAATGTGTTCCTGCTGTATCATAATTATCTTTTGCTCTTTGGTCTATATCATATATCATTACTGGTGCATATCCTGTTTGATTCATTCTTGCTCCTTGTAACCATGATCCTACTGTTACTGGTGTAGCTCCTGCTACTGTTACCTTTGGCAATGTATAACTTTCTTTTGCTTCTTCTACTTCCCATTGTGTTTGTTCTGCCGTTTGGTTATCTGGCGATGCTAAATTATATGCCAAATAATCTTCATTGCCATTCTCCCCTTTTCCTGATACTATTGAAAAATATATTACTACAAATCCATCTGTTGGCACTGCTGTCCCATCTGCATATGTATATGTTGTATCATTTGGTAGCATATAGTCTCCATACCAATGGCTTACTTCTTCTAATATC
>CAYNYD010000008.1:0-23865 GCA_964401375.1 uncultured Eubacteriales bacterium
ATGGATGTTTCAAGGATAAAACCAGAATATCAATGTATTACAGATAGACAAGTAGAATTTTTAAATGAAGTTGTGAAATTGAAAAATCCAGAGCATAAAGTTATAAAAGTAGATGTTACAGATTTATATGAGAGAGAATTTGGAAAATGTCAGAATGAAGATGCTTATTGTACACCTTATACTTTGCTAAGATTATTAGCTGATTTAGTTCCTGATATTCCAGATAAACTTTTATATTTAGATATTGATATGATGGCAGGCGATGATATTTCAAAGCTGTATAATGTGGATATATCAGAATATGAATATGCAGCAGTAAAAGAAAAATATGGTTCTAAAATGATTAAAAGAGATTATATAAATGCAGGAATGCTTTTAATGAATATGAAAAAAATTAAGGAAACGCACCTCTTAGAAAAAGCAAGGGATTTAATTAAGACTAAAAAAATGTTATTTGCTGATCAAGATGCTATTTTTTTCTCTACTACTAAGAAATTATTATTACCTACGATGTTTAATGAGCAATCCAAATTTAATAAAAAAGGCACAGTTATATGTCATTTTTCAAAAAGACTATTGCTTATGCCATATCCACGTATAGAAAATTATAAACAATGGCAAGTAGATGAGGTTCATAAGGTACTTAAATGCCATGCTTTTGATGAAGATTTAGAAGAATATTTGTCTTTGAAGGAAAGGTTTGAAAATCAGAATGAAGGAGATAAGATTGTATGAAAAATATATTAAATAAGATACCAATTTTTTTTGCAGCAGATGATAGATATGTTCCATTTTTAGCAGTTGCGTTACAATCATTAGTAGAACATGCATCAGAAGAAAATTATTATCTAATAAAAATTTTATATACTGATATTTCTCAAAAAAATCAGGTAAAAATTAAAAAATATGAGAAAAATAATATAAATATAGAGTTTGTTGATTTAAGCTATTATATAGAAAAAATACAAGATAAATTATACACAAGGGATTATTATACTAATACAACATATTTTAGGTTGTTTATTCCAGAGTTATATCCTCAATTTAACAAGGCATTATACTTAGATAGTGATATAGTTATTTTATCAGATATTGCAGAACTATATAATATAGATATCGATAATAATTTAGTTATTGCTGCTCCAGATGGCGTTATGCAATCAATCCCTGTTTTTAGAGAATATTCTGAAAAAGTTGTTGGAGTTGCTGATCATAGAAATTATTTTAATGCAGGTGTTCTTGTTTTAAATTTAGATGAACTTCGTAAATTTAAATTTGCAGAAAAATTTTTATATTTATTGGAAACGGTAAAATTTTCTGTTGCACAAGATCAAGATTATTTGAATCGTATTTGTAAAGGTAGAGTAAAACTTGTGCCACTTACATGGAATGCGATGCCAATTCCAGAGTTACACATAAAAGAAGAAGATATTAAATTGGTTCATTACAATTTAAATTATAGACCTTGGCATTTTGATAATGTTTTGTATGAGAAAGAATTTTGGAATTATGCCAAAAAAACAGATTATTTACATCAAATTCAAAAGATTAAAAATAATTATACAGAAGAAGACAGATTTAATGATATAGAAATGTTTAAAAATTTGTCAAATTTAGCTCAAAAAGAATGTGATTGTGTTGGTGATGATAGAAGATTTAGACAAAGAAATCCAGAAGGTAAAACTTTGCGTGAAAGAATAAGATTTCTTGAAAGAGAAAGCATTAATGATGTGAATGCTAAACCAAGGGAAAGAATTAGATTTTTTGAACGAGAGAGTAGTGAAGATGTTACTGCTAAACCAAGAAGAAGAACTAGGCTTTTTGAAAGAGAAAATATTGCAGATACTACTGAAAAATCAAAAGATAGATTGGAAGTTATTGAAAAAATTAAAATGCTAGAAGCAGAAGGAAAGTTTGATGTTGATGTTGAGAATGATCCTCCTACTATTAAATTATCATCTGAGAATGTAGATTACTTAAATAAAAAAATATATAGCAGAATTAAAAATAGAGTAGCAAATGAAATTGGTGAGAGATATTTAAATGATATAATTAGGGAAAATAAACTAATTATAAAAGAGATTAATGGAATTGAAAATATACGAAAAGTAAAAACTGGTGCTATGATTACTTGCAATCATTTTAATCCTTTTGATTCTTTTGCTATTGAGAAAGTTTTTATGCTTTCTGGAAAAGGAAAAAATAAAAGATTATATAAAGTAATTAGAGAAGGAAACTATACAAATTTTCCAGGCTTATATGGATTTTTCTTCCGTAACTGTGATACATTGCCACTTAGTTCAAATAAAAGTACAATGATTGAGTTTATTAAAGCTGTAGATGCCATTTTAAGTAGAGGGGACTTTATTTTAATTTACCCTGAACAAAGTATGTGGTGGAATTATAGAAAACCAAAGCCTTTAAAGAATGGAGCTTTTAAATTGGCAACAAGAAATAATGTTCCAGTAATTCCTGTTTTTATTACAATGGAAGATAGTGAATTTATTGGAGATGATGGCTTTCCTGTACAAGAATATATTATTAATATTGAGAAACCAATTTATCCAGATAAGCATTTAACTCCAAAACAAAATGTTGAAATGATGAGAGACAAGAATTTTGAAGTGTGGAAGAATATTTATGAAGATTTTTATCAAATACCACTAGAATATAATACAGATTTAGTAGATAAAAGGAATACCGTGCAATGAAAGAAGAAAAAGTAATATATTATAATGACGAATTAAATGATGAATTTTCTTCTGCAAAAATAAAACCGAGGATTATAGATGAAAATTATAAATATATAGATCAACGTGGCTGTGTGTGGAATTTTCTTTCTTTAATTTGTCAAAATATTTTAAGTATGCCAATTAAAATTCTTTATGCAAAGATAAAGTTTAATGTTAAATTTATAGGAAAAGAAAAGCTAAAAGAATATAAAGATAGTGGATATTTTATTTATGGAAATCATACACAAAATATTGCAGATACGTTCTTACCAAGTCTTGCAAATTTTCCAAAGAGAAATTTCTTTATTGTGAATCCAGAGAATGTATCTATGAAAGGGTTGAAAACTCTTGTAGAGTTGTTAGGAGCGATACCAATTCCTGCTAATAAAGAATCAATGCAAAATTTTTTATCAACTTTGGAACATAGAATTGAAAAAAAATCGTCTATAACGATTTATCCAGAAGCTCATATATGGCCGTATTATACTAAGATTAGACCTTTTAAAGCTGTTTCATTTAAGTATCCTGTTAAATGGAATGTACCTGCTTTTTGCATTACGAATACGTATCAAAGTTATGGAAAGAAAAATGATAAAATAAAAATTGTATCATATATTGATGGTCCATTTTTTGTAGATAATAATTTAAAGCCAAAAGAGAAAGAATATGATTTACGAGATAGAATATATCAACAAATGGTTGAACGAAGTAAGAATAGTAATGTAGAGTATATAAAATATAAACATAGTTAATATAAAAAATTCCCTGCAAAAATTTGCAAGGAATTTTTTGGCTATTTAGCTTGTATATATGAACCACAAAATGATTCGTTTTCTGGAGAACCTTTTTTACAGTTTGTACAAGGTGTTACTTGAATGCTCTTTAAAGAACATTCACCTTTTTCAGGTTCATTAAAAGAACAACTACATACATTACAAAAAATTTTCTGTGCCATATTTATTCACTCTCCATTTCATAAATAGTTGGTATATCACTAACGAGACATAGTTAAAAATTTTACGCAATTAAATATAATAATTGTTATTATATTTTAATTTTATTTTATGACATTTTTTCAAAAAATATTTGTGGAATTTGTTGTTATAATGATTTTGTATTTTATTGACAAAAATACCATTTGTTATATAATTGAATTGATAAAACTTTAAGGAAAGAGGAGATTGATTATGGGAATTGTTAGTACAAAGGAAATGTTTGAAAAGGCTTATAAAGGTGGTTATGCTATTGGAGCATTTAACGTAAATAATATGGAAATTATTCAAGGTATTACCGAAGGTGCAAAAGAGGTTAATAGCCCTTTAATTTTGCAAGTTTCAGCTGGAGCAAGAAAATATGCTAAACATAATTATTTAATTCATTTAGTTCAAGCAGCTGTTGAAGATACAGATTTGCCAATTGCACTTCATTTAGACCATGGTGCTGATTTTGATATTTGTAAAAAATGTATAGATGGTGGTTTTTCTTCTGTTATGATTGATGGATCTAAATATGATTTTGAGGAGAATGTAGCTTTAACAAAACAAGTTGTTGAATATGCACATGATCATGGGGTTGTTGTTGAAGCAGAGCTTGGAAAGCTTGCTGGTATTGAAGATGATGTTAATGTTGCTGATAGCGATAGTGCATTTACAGATCCTAATCAAGCTGTAGAATTTGTTGAAAAAACAGGCTGTGATTCTTTGGCAATTGCTATTGGAACAAGTCATGGAGCTTATAAATTTAAAGGAGAACCAAGATTAAGATTTGATATTTTGGAGAAAATAACTAATATGCTTCCAAATTATCCATTAGTTTTGCATGGGGCTTCAACTGTTATTCCTGAATTTGTAGAAAAATGTAATAAATATGGAGCTAAGATTCCAGGTGCTCAAGGTGTACCAGAAGATATGCTTAGAAAAGCTGCAACAATGGGCGTTTGCAAAATTAATATTGATACAGATTTACGTTTAGCAATGACTTCTTCAATTAGAGAGTATTTTACTTTGCATCCGGAAGAATTTGATCCAAGAAAATATTTGACTCCAGCTAGAGATGCAATTAGAGAAATGGTAAAACATAAAATTGTAGATGTTTTAGGAAGTAATGACAAAGCATAGTTAGTTGCCTAACTAATATGAATTTATTATTATATACTTTTTTAAATACAATATTACTTTACGCTTTTAATAGCGATAGAAATGGAGAAACTTATGAAAAATAATCATGGAATAACAATAATTACATTAGTTATAACTATTATAGTTATAGTATTGATTGCTTCAATTACAATTTATACTGGCGTGGATATGGTTGAGAATATTAGAACAAAAGAAGCAAATGATACGGTTAATGCAATTTATTTAGCCTTAATTGCTAATGAAGATAATATTCCATCTGGTTTAGATGATAATAAGTCATTGGCTGAACATTCAGAAATAATGAATAGAGTTATTAGTGATCAAGATTTTGAGTTAATGGAACTAAATTTTAAAGCTGAAAATTGTAATGTGATTTTAAATAAATATGCTAGTGGAGATAATATTACTGTTTATAATTTTGTTTATACTAATGAAATGGGAAAAGTATATGATGATTTTGAATATGAAGTATATGTAGAGCTTAATAAATATAATACTGTTAAAGATTTTGATACAATCAGAGGTGTGAATAGACCTATTTTATGCGAAGATGGTATGGTACCAATTAATAAAGCAAATGAACAGATTAATAATGTTTATACAGATAATTGGTATATATATGATAAAGATGTTTCAGAGTATGCTTTAATGACTTATAATAATAAAGTGTATGCTTGGATACCTAGATTTGCATATAAGATACAAGATTTTTATCTTGGTAAATCGTATAAAAATATTCCAAGGACAGCTATAGACATAGTTTTTTTACGCGAAGATTCAGATTATATGGCAAATGGTGAGGTATTGCAACCTGGATATGTAGTTCATCCTGCGTTCAGTAATGGATTATCTGGAGAATCAGCTGGTTTTTGGATTATGATAAATTCAACTGATGACGTAAATGGGATATCTGATGCGATTGCTGATTCAAAGATTAATGGAAAAGATGGAGATATAGGTCATTTAATGAAAAATTCTGAATATGCAGCTGTAATTTTTCTTTCAAAATATTTGAATAATAATCAAGTTATTTTTGATGGAAAAGAATACACAGGTTCAATTTATGATAGTACAGAACCACTTGAAGAAAATTTAGATTATTATTCTTCTAATTATATAGCAGCAAATTACATTGGAAATATTAGAGGACATGCAATGTCAGATACACCATGGGATTTAAAGAAAAGCATTTATATTCCTGATAATATTCCTCAATATGTAATAAGAGATTATACTAATGGTGGTCCATTTTATTTTGAATTAACTGATGGTAAGGCCACAGCAGCTTGTAGGAGTGTTATAGCTTATTAACTATAATAAGGTACAACTTTTCTGCATAAAGTAATTAAGGGGTTCATTTTATGAGTATATTTGAATTATTTATGCTTGGATTAGGTTTAGGTGCAGATGCCTTTGCTGTTGCAGTTGGTAAGGGATTATCTTTAAAAGAAATGAAGTGGAAATTTGCTCTTATAACTGGATTATATTTTGGAATTTTTCAAGCAATAATGCCTTTTCTAGGCTATTTGTCTGGAATAAAGTTTGGAGGTTTCATTTCAAAATATAGTGGACTGGTTACATTTCTTCTTTTATTGATAATTGGTATAAATATGATAAGAGAAGTTTTTAAAGAGGAGAATGTAGATAATTCAAGTTTTTCATTTTTGACTATGATTTTTCTAGCAATTGCGACAAGTATAGATGCATATGCTGTTGGGATTACTTTTTCTTTTATAGATATAAATATTTATTTAGCTATGAGCATAATTGGTATTATCACGTTCATTCTTTCTTTTGTGGGCGTTAAAATTGGAAATACTTTTGGAGTTAAATATGGTAAATGTGCACAATTATTTGGAGGTATTATTCTAATTTTAATAGGTATTAAATCTTTGTTTGAACAAATTGGAATTTTTTGACAATACATATTGAAATAATAACTGGAAGATAATATACTATTCTGAGATACAATAAGGAGGATGAATATGAAAAATAAAATTGTATTTTTGATGGTTACTTTTTTGATGGTTTTTTCAGTAGGAGTTTACGCTATGGAAAATAGCGAAAGTAGTAGTGGAAACGGAAGTGGTGAAAGTGGTGGAGGAAGTGGCGAAAGTGAAAATATAAAGGCAACAATCACACTAAGACCAGAAGATAACCATCCAAACGGAATTAATATGGAAGTGGGAACTGCGAGCTATTGGCTTCAAGTTGAAGCAAGCTATTCTGGAGAAGAAGATGCAGTTATTTCTTATCAATGGTATGAATCTAAAGATGGCAGTATGGATAGTATAGTTCCTGTACCCAATGAAACTAATTCAGTTTTTATTCCAGAACAAAAAATAGGGACAACTTATTATTGTGTTGGTGTTATGACGACAGCTAAAGGTAAAACTAATATTGAATATACTAAATTATTAGAAGCAACATTTACACCTAAAATAATTGATAAAATATGGATTATTGGTGTAAATGAACCTGTGCCTGACGAAGAAATTAGTAATGAAGCAGAACCAGATACGGACGATGAATTAAATAAGTATTATGGATATGATATTATAGGAGTAAGCTGGACACCAGATGACAAAGTATTTAGAAAAGGCGTTAAATATACTGCCAATATTGACATAGAATATTGGGAAGATACAGAATTTGTGGACAAGCTTGAAGTTAAAGTCAATAATCAAAATGCAAAACTTGAAAAAACTGGTGATACAACAGCTAGAATTTCTTATACATTTGAAACAACAGGTAATGAACATAATGCAGGAGAAAATTCTAATGAACATAATGCTAGTGGAGATATAGAAAATAATAATAATTCTGAAATGGAAAATAATTCACCTCAAGATGAAAGTATTAGTATGCCAGCAATTATTTTAACAACAATTTGTATTGTATTAATTATATTTGCACTTTTTGTTATAATAAAGAAAAATTAAATTAAAAAAATTTGTAATGGTTCACGGATTTTATCAAGGGGTTATACGAATCGTGAATTATTACAAATTTTTTAATATAAAAAAATTTTTTTACTAATCTTTAATTTTAGGTTTAGAAACTAAAGCTGCAATAAGCCCAAATAAAATGGCTGCACTAATTCCACCTGCTGTTGCTTTTATGCCACCTGTAAAGGCACCAAGTAAACCCTCTTCTTGAACTCCTTTAATTGCACCTTTAGCAAGTGAATATCCAAATCCAGTTAAAGGTACTGTTGCACCAGCACCAGCAATATCAACTATTGGTTGATATAGACCTAGTCCTGTCAATATTACTCCTAGTGTAACGAATAGAACTAATATTCTGGCTGATGTTAGTTTTGTTTTATCAATTAAAATTTGACCTGCTACACAAATCAGTCCGTCCTATTACGAAACACCATACATATTTCATTATATCTATATCTATATTCATACTAAAAACTCCTTTTTATTTTTTTCAAAGATTAATTATACTTCTATACTTACTGCATGTGCAATTCCTAATATACTTTCATTTTGCTGAGCTGTAGTAGGCGACATAAGAGCACCTGTTGCACATAAAAGAACTCTTTTTAATTTTTTTGCTTGTAATTGATTAAATACATATCCACAGAATGTAGTGGCACAACAAGCGCAACCACTTCCACCAGAATGTGTATCTTGTTTTTCTTTATCGAAAATTAATACTCCACAATCATTATAATTGTTTTTTACATTGTATCCACGAGATTCAAGAAGCTCAATCGTAATTTCTTTACCAATGTAACCTAAATCTCCTGTTAATATTAAGTCATAATAACTAGGACCACGAGAGGTATCTTGAAAATGTTGATATAGTGTATCTACTGCTGCAGGGGCCATAGCTGCACCCATATTGTTTGCATCTTTAATTCCCATATCAACGATTTTACCTGTAGTAACGTGAGTTATAAATGGTCCTTGTCCAGTTGATTTTAAAAATGCTGTACCAGAACCTGTAACTGTCCATTGAGATGATGGTGGTCTTTGATTTCCAAGCTCCAAAGGAAATCTAAATTGTTTTTCTGCACTACAAAAATGACTTGATGTGGAACACAAAACATTATCAGCCATTTGTCCATCAATTAGCATTGAGCCTAATGACAATGCTTCTACAAAAGTTGAACAAGCTCCAAAAAGTCCATAGTATGGAATTTGTCTTTCTCTAATTCCAAAACTTGAAGAAACACATTGATTAAGTAAATCCCCTGAAAGCATAAAGTCTACATCATCATTACTAACTTTTTCTTTACCAAGACATCCTGCTACACATTCTTTGACTATTTTAGCTTCTGTTTTTTCCCAAGTTTTTTCACCCCAATATTCATCTTCAAGTATCAAATCAAAATATTTTCCTAAAGGTCCTTCGCCTTCTTTATTACCAACTATAGAATATGTTGATGATATTGTAACTGGTGAAGATAATTTTATTGTTTGTTTACCTATTTTTTTTTCAGCCATTTTATCCTCCTTGTCCATTAAAAAGAAAATATAAAATTCCAACTATTATTGAAGAACTAATTCCATAAACTAAAACAGGACCTGCAACTAAAAATAATTTTGCTCCAACACCCATTACTAAACCTTCACTTTTAAATTCTATAGCAGGTGATGCAATAGAATTAGCAAAACCAGTAATTGGCACTATTGAACCAGCACCAGCAAATTTTCCTATTTTACTATATACATTAATTGCAGTAAGAAATATACCAGCAAAAACTAATATAATGCTTGTTACAGATGATGCAGAATCTTGATCTAATCCAGCGCCTTTTAAAGCATCAGATATAAATTGTCCAATTAAACAAATTATTCCACCTACTATAAAGGCTTTTAACATATTAAGTAGAATAGGAGAGTTGGGTGTTTTTTGATCAACATATTCTTGGTAATCTTTTTTTGTTTCAATAGCTTTCATTTTTACTTCCTTTCTTTATCTACCATAAAACTGATTTCTGTATCTGCAATATATTCTTGAATAGTATTGTCTTTGATATTGCATGACATTCCAACTACTTTTAAGTTAAAAATATGATCAATACTTGTTGCTGTTTCATCTAATGCATTTTTTATTGCATCATCAAAAGAAATAATAGAAATTCCTTGTATATTTATTTTTTTTGTAACACTCATTTGATTTCCTCCTTTTGTTGTTTAAAAAAATTTTTCCCATTTTTTTTAAATATTATTCAAAAAAAAGTTGTCGTTTTATATTTGATTGTGATATGATATGAATGAAAAAAAATTAATAGTAGATGATTGACTTGTAAAAATTCTAGGATAAAGGAGGATAAAAATGAAAAAGATACTTTTATTAATTTGTATGTTAATTGTTGTGCTTTCATTTTCACAGGTTTATGCATATTCAATTAATGTTTCAAATCAAAAGATTGTAGTAGATGGAGTTCAAAAAGATTTTGAAGTATATAATATAGATGGATATAATTATTTTAAATTAAGGGATATAGCTTATGTATTGAATGATACGGGGTCACAGTTTTCTGTAGATTTTAATAGTGAAAAAAATTTAATTGAAACATCAAAAGGAAAACCATATTCACCTGTTGGAGGAGAAATGAAAGCTGGTGTTGATAATTCTAAAATGTCATCACAAAGTCCACAAAAACTATTGGTAGATGGTGAAGCAAAAGAATTTATTGCTTATAATATTGCAAACAATAATTTTTTCAAACTTCGTGATTTAGGTTCAGTATTTAATTTTGAAGTAGGCTTTGATGCAGAAAGTGATAGTGCAATTATAACAAGTGCAAAAAAAGAAGAAGTTGCTAGCATTACAAATGTTGTTGCAAAAATCTATAAAGGAATTATGTATGTAGAAGTTTCATCAGATAATCCTATTTCTAAATATAATGTTTTTGCACTTGAAGAACCAAATAGAGTTATCTTGGATATTCCAAATTCAAGGTTAGGATTAGAAGATAGAGAAATATTAGTTAATTATAATGGCTTAGATAAAGTTAGAATAGGAGATCAAGGAAATTCTATAAATAGAATTGTTCTTGATGTTGATAAAACCTATGATTATCAAGTAGCACAATCTACAGATAAAAAGACAACATGCATAGCATTATCAAGTGCTTTCGTATTAAATGATGCATTAAAAGATCCAGATAGAAATTTATATGTTTACAATGGTAGTATTTTAGGGTTACCTGAAGATAACAATACTTCTAGTGGTGATACAAATAAAAATGATGATAATTTAAATGATGATAAAAATAATGAAAGTGGCGATGCTGTTTTAACTGGTGATGAAGCTGTTATATCTAAAATTACTTATTCTTCATCAAGTAGTAAATTAAAAATAAATGCTAATAAAAAAATATCTTGTAAAGCATCTAAGTCAAGTGATCCACGTAGATTGATTATAGATATTGAAAATGCAATTCTTGATGTCGAAGGCCCAACATCTATTAAACCAAGTAATAGAAGCATTACTGAAATTAAATTTTCACAAGAAGAAGTAAATGTAGTAAGGATTATATTAGAGCTTAATAAAGACATTGAATATAAAATAAAAAATAGTAGCAAGTCTATTGAAATTACATTAATAGAAGCTATGCCGGGAGATATAAGATATGAATTAGTAGATGATGTAGCTCAATTAGTATTATTTAATGTTGATATGGATGTATTTTCTGTTGTTAATTCTGTATCTAGTAGTAAATATACAATAAAGTATGATACTGAAGATTTTGATGCAAAAATTGAATCACGTGATATATATGATGACTTTGTTGAAAATATTGAAATAAAGAGTGGAAAGATAGTTATATATGGAAAAGATGGAGTAGATTTTGAAATGAAGCAGGATGGAGATAATACAGTCGTTGTGATTAGCAAAGAAAAATCTTCAACTACGACTGAAGTCGAGAATAAAAATGATGGAAATTTTGTAGTGCTTCTTGATGCAGGTCATGGTGGATCTGATCCAGGCGCTTGCAACTCAACTGATCCATATAATCCAGAATATCAAGAAAAAACGTATAATTTAGCTATTATGTTAAAACTAAAGGAATTATTAGAAAATACAGAGGGTATAACAGTGTATGCTTCTAGAACAACAGATGAGTATATCGATAGAAACGGACGATTGAGTTTTGCAACTTCTCATCCAGAAGCTAGTTTATATGTTTCAGTACATAATAATTCTAGTTCAAACAAAAATTATACTGGAACTTTGGTTTTATATCATGATAATGAATACGAAAAGGATTATGGAATTACAAGTAAGGAATTTGCACAAATTGTTTCTAAAGAATTAGTTAATGATTTAGGAACAAGAAGTTGGGGCGTAGCAGATAATTTAGAGCAAATTTGGGTGCTATATTATTCAAAATTACCATCAATACTTTGTGAAGTTTCATTTGTATCTAATGATGAAGAACTTGCTAGATTAAAAACAGAAGAATATCAACAAGCTGCTGCTACAGCTATTTATAATGGTATATTAAAAGCTAAAGAACAAATGGGCAAATAAGAAGAAAATTGTGGAGGATTGATTTTAAACAATGGAATTTTTAGGTTTTGCACTTAAAGGAAATTACAAAAGATTTTATGAAAATTTAAAGGAAATTGGAAAACAGACAAATAAAAGTCCTATGGGTATGTTTTTAGATGAAGCATTTTGTGCAACCATTTTTGGTTCTGGACTTACAGATTATATAAATTATAAATTTTATGATAGGACTTTTAAAGAAAAATCTCAGTATGTAACTATAAAATATGGTTCTGATTTTTATAGTAAATATTCACCTAAGGATTTGGCAAATAATTTGAGAATAAAAACTAATTTTCATAAATATTATTCGCAGTATACAAAACGTGATTATTATATTTATGAGTTTGGTATTGATAAATTAAAAGAATTTTTAAGTAAAAATAATGTTTTTATGATTAAGCCAACTGATGGGCTTGCTGGAACTGATGTCAGAAAAATGTCAATTGACGAAATTGAATCGCCAGAAAAGTTTTATGAATATTTAAAAGAAAATAATATGTTTCTTGAAGAATTAATTATTCAAGATGAAAGATGGGGTAAGATATGTCCTAAAAGTGTAAATACAATTAGAGCAATGACAAGGATTATAGATGGTAAACCTGAACTATTTTATGCAGCTGCTAGAATAGGCAATGGAAGTGTTGTTGTTGATAATTTCCATCAAGGTGGCGTAGGAGTTAGAATTGATATGGATAAAGGTAAATTAATAGGTAATGCAATATCTAAAGATTTAGAAGAATTAGAAACTCATACAGCTACTGGAGTAAAGTTTGATGGTTTTGAAATTCCATACTGGAATGATATAAAAAAAATGGTGTGTGAAGCTGCCATGGTCAACCCAGATGTTAAAGTTGTGGGTTGGGATGTTGCTATATCAAATAAAGGTCCGTTATTAATTGAAGCTAATAGGAGACCAGGTTTTGATTTAGTTCAAATATTAGAAAATAAGGGTACTAAGTATATGTTACAAGAAGTAGTAAAAAATTCAAAATAAATATACTTAAGAAGTAAGAAAGGAATGATAGTTATGGATGATAACATTTCAAAAGGATTATTTGGTCTTAATAGGAAAGAAGTTGAGAATTACATTTATGGAATGAGAAGTAATTACGAAGCTGAACTTAAAAGACAAAATAGTGAGTTAATGGCTATGAAAGCAGAAAATGCAAGATTGACAGAGAGTTTAAATGAGATGATGAATGCTAAAAAAAGTGTAGATGAGGCTAAGTTTAATATTTCAGAAGTTTTAATTAAAGCTGAACAGCAAGCTAAAACAATAGTAGAAGATGCAAGAAATCAGGCTATGGAAGAAAAACAACAGATTGATGATCTTATTGAAATTGAAAAACAAAAACTTAATGATACTAGAGCTGAACTTGCAATGCTTAAAGATAGAGCTAAAACTTTAGTTAATAAGTTTACAGATGATTTATCTTCACTTCAACAAGAATAATGTTCTAATAATTGTAATCACCTAATAATTTATATTGGGTGATTTTTAATATGTTGAATATAAAAGTTTTTTCGGTAAGAGATATATTAAGAAAGCTAATTTTTACATCAATAATTATAGTTGCTATATATTTTTTTATTATAATGTTGGCAAAATTTATTAATGTTGAAGATAATAAATTTGAGTTAAATATTATTGAAGATAATATAAAATCTGAAAACAGTTTTTCATCTAATGATTTATATATTAATATACTGCAAAATGAACTTGGGATTAGTGATAAGTTTTTTAAAAAAGAATATATTATTGTAAAAAATGATGATGAAAATGTATCTAAAAAACAAGAAATGGCTACAGATAAAAGATTTATAGAAAGTGGTAAAATTAATACTTGGGATAGACCAAAAAGATATGAAGTTGCCGAATTGGCATCAGGCAAAGTGCAAGTAGGTAATACTTATATTACAAATTATAGTAAGTTAAAATTGAATTTAGATGAATTATCTAAAGTTTCAGATTTCCCAATAAACAAGGACACAAGTGTTTTAATTTTTCATACTCATACATCAGAAGCATATTCCGAAATGGGAACTGCGACAAATTTTAGAACAACAGATGATTCATATAATATGGTTTCTGTTGGAAGTGTTTTAAAAAATAATTTGCTTAAGAAAAATTTTGATGTTAAGCATATAACTACAAAGCACGATACGCCTTCATATAACGGTGCATATAAAGCTTCTTTGGAGAGTGTGCAGAATGAATTTAAAGAGAAAAAATATGATATTGTATTGGACGTTCATAGAGATGCTCTGTCTGGTAATTTAAATTATAGGCCAACAGCTGAAATTAATGGAGAGAGTGCTGCTAAACTAATGTTTGTTGTTGGAACGAATGCAGCAGGTGTTCAACATGATAGGTGGATGGAAAATTTAAAATTAGCATTGCTTATACAAAATACAGCGAATGAAATGTATCCCGGCTTATTTAGAGATTTAAATTTGAGTAAATCGAGATATAATCAGCACGTTTGTGATGGGGCTTTAATAGTGGAAGTAGGTGCAACAGGAAATACATTAGAAGAAGCATGGACTTCAATGAAATATTTGGCAAATGTAATTGAAGCATTAAAAAACTGAGTTACAAATTATGGTTGAAAAAATATAGAAATGATTGTAGAATATATACATAATTAAAAAGGGAGTGAATTTATGCTAGAACTTGAAGATATTAAATATGAACTTAAAGATCTTACTAAAAAATTAACTGAAATGGGAGATTCTCTTTGACATAGCTAATAAAAAAGCTGAATTATTATCTTTAGAGGAGCAAACAAAAGATAATGATTTTTGGAATAATCAAGAGAATTCTAGTAAAGTTCTTCAAAAAATAAAGTTATTAAAAGATAGTGTTAGCAATTATGATTCTTTGAAAATGCAATTAGATGATATAAATGCATTAATTGAGCTTATAATTGAAACTAATGAAGAAAGTATGATTACGGAATTAAAATCAGAAGTAAAAAAGTTTTCTAAAGGACTTGAAAGACTTGAAATAGAAGCTCTTTTATCTGGTGTACATGATCAGAATAATGCTATTGTTACAATTCACCCAGGTGCAGGTGGAACCGAATCACAAGATTGGGCTGAAATGCTTTATAGAATGTATTCAATGTGGTGCGATAAGAATGGATATAAACTTGAAGAATTAGATTATTTAGAAGGCGATGTTGCTGGGCTTAAAAGTGTTACATTTAGTGTCAGTGGTAATTATGCTTATGGTTATTTAAAATCTGAAAGTGGTGTACATAGATTAGTTAGAATTTCACCATTTGATTCTGGGGGGAGAAGACATACATCTTTTGCATCGGTTGAAGTAATTCCAGAGATTGAGGAAAATTTAGAAGTAGAGATAGATCCAAAAGATTTAAGAATAGATACTTATCGTTCGAGTCGGAGCAGGTGGACAGCATATTAATAAAACAGAGTCAGCTATTAGAATTACACATATTCCGACAAATATAGTTGTATCTTGTCAGACTCAACGTTCTCAAATACAAAATAAAGAAACTGCAATGAAGATGCTGATTTCTAAATTAGTTCAATTAAAAGAAAAGGAAAATAAAGCAACTATATCTGAATTAAAAGGGGAGCAGAGAGAAATAGCGTGGGGGAGTCAGATACGTTCTTATGTTTTTTGCCCTTATACAATGGTAAAAGATCATAGGACAAATTTTGAAACAGGAAATGTTGAAGCTGTGATGAATGGGGAATTAAATGATTTTATGGATGCTTATTTGAAACAGAAACCAGTATAGAATGTAAATTTTATTTGTTTAAAAATATTGATTTTATTGTAAAAATAAAGTTTGAGCTCCTAGATTGTAGGAGCAAAATTATCTTTTTACAATAAAATCAATATAAATTAATATTTTTAAAAAAATTTTGAAAATTTTATGCTAATTCTATTTTTTCTTTTTCTTTTGACTCTTCTAGGGGATAAAACTTACCATCTTTATAGTATTTTAAACTTCCATCTTTATTTGCTACGATAAATCTATTATCTAAATTTTCTTTTTGTATTATTCTAGTAGGAGATGATACTGCTACTGAATTATCAGGCATATCCATATAAACAACAGCATTAGCACCAATTCTACAATTGTTGCCTATTTTTACATTTCCAATAATTTTTGCACCAGCACCTATGTATACATTATCTCCTATAATTGGATTCCCTTGGTTATTACTATCTATTAATCTATCAGCGCCTATTGTTACTTGCTGAAATATTATAGCATTTTTTCCTATTTTGGACATATCTGAAATAAAAATACCAGATATGCCATGAGGAAAATAAGGAGTATTTCCAAATTCTACAGGTATTCCAATATATGAACCACGTTTTTCTATATAATAACTGTATACAGAAGCAATTATTCCTGAATCTTTTTTGTTTTTTACTAAGTAATCTTTAATATTCCAAATATTTTTAAATTTGAGAAACACAAAAAAAGATAAAAATTCTTTAATTAAATTTTTCACATAATCACCCTATAAATATTATAATTTAACTTTAATATATACACAAAATTTAAAACTCATTTAACATTTTTCTTCTAACTTCCCAATCAGGCATAACACTTGCAATGATATTATAAAAGTTTTTACTATGATTTGGTTCTATAAGATGCGAAACTTCATGTAGTACAACATATTCTAAGCACTCGAAAGGAGGATAAATTAAATTTTTACTTATAATAATTTTATTTTTAGCTGGAATGCAAGAGCCCCAACGACTATTCATATCTCTAATTGATAGTTCTGGCTTTTTTAAATTATATTTTTTCAATTTATTTAAGTATTTATCAACAAATTTATTAGAAATTTCTAGTATAATTTCTCTTAACCAATTTTCAAAGAAATTATTTATATATTCTTGATTTTCCACGTATTTCTCTTTTATCTGTATAGTCAAAAACCTTTCATGAACATATACGCAGTTACTATCTCCTTTAATCACTTTGAGCGCATATCGTTTCCCATTTAATATTACATGATTTCCGGTCTTTATTTCTTTATCTATAGAGTTATGTTTTTTATTAATAATATTATTTCTATTTTCAATTATCCATTCAGCTTTATCATTTAGCAATTTAGAAAGTTCTCTGTTACTTATTCTTTGAGGGGCAGAGACACATACTGTACCATCACCTTTTATTCTGAAATTGACATTTCTTTTGGCATTTCTGGATAATTGATATTCAATCATATTGTTTTTATATACAAAATTTGGCATAAATCAAAACTCCTTTGGTATTATGTATATCACATTAGACTACATAAGTAAAGATTTTTTCCATTTTTTTTGCATTGAAGTATACATAATTTGAATTTAAAATGGGATTAGGGGGTTGGTGATAGTGAATAAAAGGCTTAATATAAAAGTAGTGCTGACTTTTTTGATGATATTATTTATATTTGAAAGGTCCCATGTTATAAGCTATGCGAAATTTAATATGTCTTATTTGTATGGAAATTATGATTACATATCACTTGTAGAGCGAACAAATGGTACATTAAATGAGGTTTCACCTAGTTATTTTGATTTAAATATAGATGGGACTCTTAAATTAAATACTGTAGATGTTTATTTGGTAAATACAATGCATGAGAAGGGTTTGACTGTAACTCCATTTTTAAGTAATCATTGGGATAGGGCAAAAGGAAGAAATGCATTAAAGAATAGAGAAAAACTTGCAAATCAGATTGTTGAAGCGATTAATAAATATAATTTAGATGGGATTAATGTAGATTTAGAGAATTTAACTGAAGCAGATAGAAATGATTATACTGATTTGGTTAGACTATTAAAGGAAAAACTTCCATCAAGTAAATCTGTGTCAGTTGCTGTAGCAGCAAATCCTTATTCTTGGAACACTGGCTGGCAGGGTTCTTATGATTATAAAGCTTTAGCAGATTATTCAGATTATATTATGCTTATGACTTATGATGAACATTATGAAGGTGGACCTGCTGGACCTGTTGCAAGTATTGGTTTTGTGGAAAATTCAATAAAATATGCTTTAGAGCATGTACCTAATGATAAAATAGTTTTAGGAATCCCTTTTTTTGGTAGATATTGGAAAGATGGAGATTCAAATGGTGGTTATGGAGTTACCAATACAAAAATAGAGAATATGATTAATCAATATACTTCTGTAGTAACTTATGATAATGCTACGGAATCAGTAAAAGCTGTTATCACAATAAAAAATGGTGAAAAAACACCTATTATAAATGGTAGAACATTAACAGCAGGAACATATACGTTTTGGTACGAGAATGAACAGAGCATATCTAAAAAATTAGAGTTGGTAAATAAATATAATTTAAAAGGAAGTGGAAGTTGGAGTTTAGGGCAAGAGACAGCAGATACATGGAATTATTATAAAGATATTGTTAATCCAGATGAGGATGCCAATATGAATGGATTTATAGATGTAAAAAGCGATTATTGGGCAAAGGAAGCGATTAATTATGCTAAGGATATGAAATGGATTGAAGGTAAAGAAAAAAATAAATTTGAGCCAGAATTATCGCTTACAAGGGCAGAATTTGCAACAATAATATGCCGAGTATTAGGCTATAATGAGGGAGCAGATGAGATAATATATAAAGATACAGAAAATCACTGGGCTAAAGGTAGCATAAATATTCTTTCAAGAGCAGGAATAGTAAATGGTTATGGAAATGGAATATTTAAGCCTGATGGATGTATAACAAGAGAGGAAGCAGCGAAAATTCTATATTATTTAACAGCTGATACTAAAGAAATGAATGTAAATGCCACTTATTTTAATGATGTTTCAATTGATAGATGGTCTTATGCATTTATACAAAAATTAAGTGGTTTAGGTGTAATAAATGGCTATGGAAATGGGGAATTTAAACCAGCGAATGCAATAAAACGTTCTGAAATAGTTATGATACTATATAGAATATTTGCATAATTTACATAATTATGGTATAATATAATTATCAATTTTATTCTTTCAGAAAGGAGGTTCCTTATACTATGGAAAGGAACCATCATCGCCGTTACGGTAAAACTCAACGGAACACTGCGTACAAAGATGAGAGGGTGATGCAAAAGATCATCTTTGTACTGGTGTGGTTTTTGGTATCAATGATGATCATTGATGTCACAAGTTTCCTCGGAGGCATGCTTCACACGGCACTTGTTGCTGTGTGGAAAGGACTTTTTTCCACAAACCTTGTCGTGGACATACCTACATATTGTTCAGCTATTCAAATACCTGGGCAGTATGATGTTCCACATGCATTATGCAAAGGGATTATCTTGTCAGTTGTAACATATATATTATGGCTGGCATTGATAGATGGTGGTAGGAAAAAATATTGTCCAACAATAGGACAAAAAATCGTGATTGCAGGGATTTTGATCCTTGGGCACGAGGCCTTAGAATTGGGAGCTTATTTAGTTGAGTTCTTAATTCAAGCAGCAGGAGAGTGGATTACTGGAAAACCAGTAATTACCTTGGCAAATACGCTTAGCCAGTATAAATTTGATTTGCTGGCAGTTCTTTGCGAGGTATTTATCTTGATGAAAGGGATAAATATTTATGCAAAGTTACGAAAAAAGCATTCTGAACGACGGTAATTGAGGGGGGTAACCCCTCTTTTTTTTTTGATTAAATTAATGTTAAAATCTTTACGGAAGGCGTATCTTATAAGGTTTAATATATATTTATGTAAACTAAAAATAATTAAAATGTAAACCTATTTAATAAAAAAAATATTAAAAAAAGTTTGCTACGGAGCTAAGAGCCACAAGGGTTTTAGCGATTTTTATATTGAAATAGTTGCTAAATTATGGTACAATAATTATGTGAAGAGGAATAGAGGTGAGAGATTATGAAGAAAAATTTAGTAAGTTTAGAAAGTATTTTTATTTTAATATTTTTGTTTGTTTCATCTATAACTTTTGCAGTAGAAGATAGGATAAGCTTGGGCTACATTTATAATTCTTCAAAATCTCAGTCAGAAATTATAGATGATACAAATGGTAATGTAAACACTGTTTCACCAACATGTTTTGATTTAACAAGCAATGGAAATTTAGATATTAATAGTATATTTAGTCAAGACTTTGTGAATGAAATGCATGAAAAAGGAGTTTTGGTTACACCTTTCTTAAGTAATCATTGGGGCAGAAAAAAAGCACAAGCTGCATTAAAAAATGCAGATGCTTTAGCAGATCAAATTGCTCAAGCAGTTGAAAAATATAATTTAGATGGAGTAAATGTTGATTTAGAAAACCTTTTAGCAAAGGATAAAGATAATTTAACAAATTTCATTAGAATATTAAGAGAAAAACTATCAGAAAATAAAATACTTACAATTGCTGTAGGTGCTAATCCATATAAATTAACTAATTCATGGGTATCAGCTTATGACTATTCAGCACTTGCTGAATATGTTGATTATATGGTATTAATGGCTTATGATGAACATTCAGCTGGAGGAAGTGAAGGACCTGTTGCAAGTATCAATTTTGTTGAAGAATCTGTTAAGGTTATATTAGAATCAGCTTCTAGAGATAAAATTGTTTTAGGTATGCCTTTATATGGACGTTTTTGGGAAGTTGGAGCAGATAACGGCGGAGAAGCTATTATACAATCTCAAATAGAGAAAATAGCTAAAAGATATAATACAGTTCCAGTATACAGTGAAATAACAGGAACTTCAACATTTACAATTAATGTTCAAGAAGATGATAATAAAGCTTATATCAATGGTAGATATCTTCCAGAGGGAACTTATACAATCTATTATGATGGCGAAACTAGTTTTAATAGGAAATTAGAAGTTATGAATGAGTATGGATTAAGGGGAGCTGCTCTTTGGGCATTAGGAAATGAAGAAGATAAGTTTTGGGATTATTATGGTAAAGGATTAAATGATGAGGAATATGAATCAGAAGAGAGTATTAGATTTAAAGCATATTTAGAAGCAGAAAGAATTCAACAAGAAGAACGTCTAAGACAACAAAAATTCATTGAAGAGAATGAAGTACCTTTAGAAGTTAATTTTGAAATGGATTTTCCATATAAATATATAAAAATAATGAAAGAAATTGAGCTAGAAGATCTACCTGAAAAACAATATACTCATCTTATAGAAAAAAATGAATTTAAATTTAGTAAATTAGAAAAATTACCTGAAAAAATATATGATAAAGAAAAACTTACGAAAAAAATTGAAAAAATTAAGTTTAATCATATATTTAAAAGATTGGCAAATGAAAAATAAAAATAATGTAATAAAGTTGAAGTGAACCCAAGATGTTAAACAAAGAGTTTAATAAGGAGGGTTCATTTTTATAGTCGGTTATTTTTTCTCTTGACAAGAAAAGCATTTAACTATAAAATAGGAAGGTAATGAAAATATATTATTTAAAAAAGTTCTGTGGTGTTTAGGACACTACCATTTAAAGAAAAGTGTGTCCTTGATAATATATTGAACATTGAAAAGTGAATTAGGAGGTGGACGATATTATTACATTTGGATCAATAATACTTGCTGTTATCGTCCTTGTCGTATCTGTATCTGTTACGGCTTTTATTTTTGTTCAAAAAGAAAAGAGTAATGAAAAAAAAGGATTATCTAAAATAAAAAATGCTGAAGAAGAGGCAAGGAAAATTCTTGAGGAAGCATCTAAAAATGCTGAAGCTGAAAGAAAAGAGAAAGTTATTTTAGCTAAAGAAGAAATCCAAAAAGAAAGAGCAGAATTAGACAGGGAGACAAAAGAAAGAAGAGCAGAAAATCAAAAACAAGAAAAAAGATTAGTTCAAAAAGAAGAGTCTCTAGATAGGAAAATTGAAAATCTAGAGAGAAAAGAATTACAATTAGCAGAAAAAGTAAAAGATGTTGAGGCTCAAAAACAAGAGCTAGATTCTTTTAAAGATAAGCAAATGGCTGAATTAGAAAGGATTTCTGGTTTATCACAAGAAGAGGCAAAGTCGTACTTATTAAATACTTTAAAGGAATCTCTTACACATGAATCTGCTGTTATGATTAAAGACGTAGAGACGAAAACAAAAGAGGAAGCAAATAAAAAAGCAAAGGAATTAATTACTTATGCTGTACAGAAATGTGCAGCAGACCATACTTCTGAAACTACAGTTTCTGTGGTCCCTCTACCAAGTGATGACATGAAAGGTAGAATTATAGGAAGAGAAGGCAGAAATATAAAGGCTTTAGAAACATTAACAGGTATTGATTTAATTATTGATGATACACCAGAAGCTGTAATTTTGTCAGGATTTGACCCTATAAGGCGTGAAGTTGCTCGTATAGCTCTTGAAAATCTTGTTACAGACGGAAGAATTCATCCAGCTAGGATTGAGGAAGCTGTGGAAAAGGCAAAGGAAGAACTTGAGACAATTATTAAAGAAGAAGGCGAAAGAGCTTCTATGGAAACTGGTGTAATAGGTTTACATTCAGATATTCTAAAACTTATTGGTAAATTAAAATATAGGACTAGTTATGGTCAAAATGTTTTAAATCATTCAATTGAAGTATCTCAACTTGCTGGTATTATGGCTGAAGAATTAGGTTTCGATCCTAAACTTGCAAAAAGGGCTGGACTTCTTCATGATATTGGTAAGTCCATAGACCATGAGATGGAAGGTACACATGTTGAAATTGGTGTCGATATCTTAAAGAAATTTAAGGAAAGCGATGCAGTAATCAACGCCGTACAAGCACACCATGGCGATGTGGAACCAAAAACTATGGAGGCGGTTTTAGTACAAGCTGCTGATGCTATATCTGCATCAAGACCGGGTGCAAGACGTGAAACGCTAGAGACATATATTAAACGATTAGAAAAACTTGAGGAAATTGCGGATTCATTTGAAGGTGTTGAGAAATCTTTTGCAATTCAAGCTGGTAGAGAAGTTAGAATTATAGTAAAACCTGAAAATGTTGATGATGACGAGATGGTTATAATGGCTAGAGATGTTGCAAAACGTATTGAAGATGAAATGGATTACCCAGGTCAAATAAAAGTAAATGTTGTCAGAGAAACTCGTGCAATTGAATATGCTAAATAAAATGAAAAAAATTTAATTTTTTTATTGACAGATGTGTATAATAATAGTATACTAAGAGACGTGGTGAAGATGTAGCTGAGGTCACACCTGTTCCCATCCCGAACACAGAAGTTAAGCTCAGTTTAGCCGACGATAGTTAGGGGACGCCCCTTGTGAAAATAGGTTTTTGCCACATTTTTATTCCTCTTTAGCTCAGTTGGTAGAGCGCTCGGCTGTTAACCGATAGGTCGTAGGTTCGAGTCCTACAAGGGGAGCCACAGAAAGTACCTTTAAATGTTGTTATTTCAGACATTTAAAGGTATTATTTTATTTTATAAAAATTTTAATAAAGTGCATTAAAAAACATTAAAAGGCAATAAAGAACATTTCATAAAGGGAAAA
>CAYNYD010000009.1:0-23128 GCA_964401375.1 uncultured Eubacteriales bacterium
TTCAAAAATATAAATTATGTGATATAAATTTTGCAATGAAAAATATACATTTTCCCAATACATTTGATGATTTTGAAATAGCTAGGAGAAGAATTGCTTTTGAAGAGCTTTTAACTTTACAAGTAGCTTTATTATTAATGAAAAAAAGTATTAAAACTGAAAATGACGGGATTTCTTTTGAAATAAATGAGCATATTGAAGATTTACTTGATTCTTTACCATATAAACTTACTAATGCACAACTTAGAGTATGGAAAGAAATAGATAATGATATGCAAAGTGTTAAATCAATGAATAGATTAGTCCAAGGAGATGTTGGCTCTGGTAAAACAGTTGTTGCAATGCTTGCAATATTCAAAGCTGTGCGAAATGGTTATCAAGCTTCTATGATGGCACCTACATCTATTCTTGCTAAGCAACATTATTTAAACATTTCAAAAATATTTGAACCTTTTGGAATTAGATGTGAATTGTTTACTAGTGAGATTAATAAAAAGAAAAAAGAAACTTTAATTGAAGAACTTAAAAATGGTGAAATAGATGTTGCAATTGGGACTCATGCTCTTATTGAAGACAATATCAAATTTAAAAATTTAGGTTTAGTTATAACTGATGAACAGCATAGATTTGGTGTTAGACAAAGAGGATTACTTTCTTCAAAAGGTGCAAGACCAGATGTTTTAGTTATGACTGCAACACCAATACCAAGAACGCTTGCATTTATTTTATATGGTGATTTGGATATTTCAATAATTGATGAATTACCACCCGGAAGGCAAAAAATTGACACGTTTGCTGTTAGAAGAAATTTAGAAGAAAGAGTAAATAATTTTGTTATAAAAGAGATGCAGTCTGGTAGACAAGCATACATAGTTTGTCCACTTGTGGAAGAATCTGAAAATATGGATGGCTTAAAGTCTGTAACAGAGCAATATGAGTATTATAAAAATATTTTTAAGGATTTTAGAGTTGATATTTTACATGGCAAGATGAAACCAAAAGAAAAAGATGAAATTATGACTAAATATAAAAATCATGAAATAGATGTGCTTATTTCTACTACAGTAATAGAAGTTGGTGTCGATGTACCAAATGCAACTATAATGGTAGTTGAAAATGCTGAAAGATTTGGATTAGCACAGCTTCATCAACTCAGAGGTAGAGTTGGTAGAGGTAACTATAAATCTTATTGTATTTTAAAATATGATAGCAATTCAGATATAGTTAAACAGAGAATGGAAATAATGCAAAAAAGTAATGACGGTTTTGTTATTTCTGAAAAAGATTTAGAACTTCGTGGTCCGGGAGAGTTTTTTGGAACTCGACAGCACGGTATTCCAGAATTTAAAGTTGCTAATTTATTTACAGATATGGCAATTTTAAAAGATGCTCAAGAAGCTTCTAAAGAATTATTAGAAAAAGATGTAAATTTATCTTTAGACGAAAACTTGGCTATCAAACAAAAAATTAATAAATTGTTCACAAATGAAGAGTATAATACAATATAAGAAATGGACATATAATAAATATTTATGGGATAAAATATCTGTTGTGTATTTTTTGAATTTTTATGGTAAACTAAGCAGGAATAAAAAAAAATATGTAGAATTTATAATAAGAGGTTGATTTTTTTGAAATATACTGTTAAAATATTAACCTATTTTTGAAAAAAGGTGGTAAGATGGCATATTATTCAGATGAAATAATTGAAGAGGTTAAAGCTGCTAACGATATTTTAGATGTTGTGTCTAATTATGTGTCACTTAAGCGAAAAGGCAATAATTATTTTGGATTATGTCCTTTTCATAGAGAAAAAACTCCATCTTTTAGTGTTGCTACTGAAAAGCAAATTTACCATTGCTTTGGATGTGGACAAGGTGGCAACGTAATTAGCTTTATTATGAAAATTGAGAATATTAATTTCAAAGAAGCAATCGAATTTTTAGCTGAAAGAGCAAAAATAAATTTACCTACTGAGTTAGGTGTACATGAACTTGGTTTTACACAAGACGAACTCATTGAACGTGAAAAACATAAGAAAAATATGTATGAAATCAATAAAATAGCTGGTAGATTTTTTTATGATAACATTCAAAAATCTAAGATGGCTCAAGATTATATTCATAAGCGTTCAATTAATATGGATACGGTTAGAAAGTTTGGACTGGGTTTTGCTTTAGATGATAATGGGCTTACAAAATTGTTAGTTGCAAATTCTTTTGCAGAAGATGATATGATTGCTACAGGACTTATTGGTAAAACAAATTCTCGGTAAGTTGTATGATAAATTTAAAAACAGATTTATGTTTCCAATTTTTGATGTAAGAGGTAGATGCATTGCTTTTGGAGGTAGATGCCTAGAAAGTAATGAGGTTATGAAAGCCCAAAGAATTCCTAAATATATCAACTCACCAGAAAACCTTATCTATACTAAGGGACGTCATTTGTATGCTCTTAATTTAGCAAAAAAATCAAATAGTGGAAAAATGAAACGTATTTTAGTGGTTGAAGGCTATATGGACGTTATAACACCATATCAGGCTGGAATAACAAACATTGTAGCATCATTAGGTACAGCTTTAACAGAAAATCAAGGAAGACTTTTAAGGCAATATGCAGATGAAGTTGTGCTTTCGTATGATTCAGATAGTGCTGGTCAGATGGCTATTGAAAGAGGTTTAGAAGTTTTAAAATCTTTAGGTGTATCAGCAAAAGTTTTGCAAATGTCAGGTGCTAAAGATCCAGATGAATATGTTTTAAAATATGGACCAGACAAATTTATAAAAGTAATTGATAACAGTATTTCTTATGCAGAATATAAAATTAAAAGATTAAAAGAAAAATACAATTTAAATGATACCACAGACAAAATAAAATTTTTAACTGAAATGGCAAAAATATTAGCTAAAATTGAAAATAACATTGAAAGAGACATTTATGTTGATAAGTTTTCAAATGAATTAGGAGTAGGAAAAGAAGCTATTCTTGCTGAAATTGAAAAAAGAACTCTAAGAGAAAAATCAGATAAAACGATAAGTAATATTTCTCAAAATATTAATAATAAACAAAATGTTCATAATAGTCAAACAGAACAAAGTGAGAATATTATAATTTATTTGTTGTCTAAAAAAAATAATACGATATATGAAAAATTAAAGGAAAATATTTCAATTTCAGATATTTCAGGAGAACTACAAAAAAACATTATCAGTGGATTGTATGATATGTACGAAAACGGACAAATTAATAGTAAGTCTATTGATAGTGTTTGTAAAACAGAAGAAGAGTTAAATTTATTTACTCAAATTTTAATGAATGATAATGTAAATGAAGATTATATGAAGATTTTAACTGAAATTATAAAAAGTTTTAAGCTTAATAAATTAAATCTTAAAAAAAATGAACTTATAAATAACTTTCAAAATGTTTCCACAAATGAAGAAAGAGAATCACTTGAATATGAGTTAAAAGATGTTATGAAAGAAATTGGACAATTGATGATTCGTTAAATGTTTAGGAAGGAATGATATTAAAATGAGTGAAGAAGGAAAAGATTTAAAAGAAATTATAAAGCAAATTATTAATACTGCTGGTAAAAAGAAATCAATTACCTATAAAGAAATAATTGATGTACTTGAAAAATATAATCTAGAAGCAAACCAAATTGAAAAGCTTTATGATGCTCTAGAAGCAGAAAATATTGATATAATTGAAGATAATGATGAACCAGATTTTGAGGATTTAGAAGATATTGAAGATGAGGTAAAAGTTGAAGATATAGAAAATTTGGATATTCCCGATGGAGTAAGTATTGATGATCCTGTTAGATTATATCTTAAAGAAATTGGAAAAATTCCTCTTTTAAGTGCAGAAGAAGAAATGGAATATGCTAAAAAGATGGTCGAAGGTGATGAAACTGCTAAAGAAAAATTATCTGAGGCTAACTTAAGGCTTGTTGTAAGTATTGCTAAAAAATATGTAGGAAGGGGAATGTTATTTTTAGACTTGATTCAAGAAGGTAATTTGGGACTTATAAAAGCTGTTGAAAAATTCGATTATAGAAAAGGTTATAAATTTTCAACTTATGCTACTTGGTGGATTAGACAAGCTATTACTAGAGCTATAGCAGATCAAGCAAGAACTATTAGGATTCCTGTACACATGGTAGAAACGATTAATAAATTAATTAGAACATCAAGGCATTTGTTACAACAATTTGGACGTGAACCTACTATTGAAGAAATAGCAGAGGAAATGGAAATGCCTGTAGACAAAGTAAAGGAAATTAAGAAAATTGCGCAAGAACCAGTATCTTTAGAAACTCCAATTGGAGAGGAAGAAGATAGTCATTTAGGTGATTTTATTCCTGACGATGATGCCCCTTCTCCATCAGAACTTGCTGCATATACTTTACTTCGTGAACAATTAGATGAAATAATAAATACATTAACTCCTCGTGAAGCAAAAGTTTTAAAATTGAGATTTGGGTTAGAAGATGGAAAATCAAGAACTTTAGAAGAAGTTGGTAGGGAATTTAATGTTACAAGAGAAAGAATTAGACAAATTGAAGCTAAAGCATTAAGAAAATTAAGACATCCAAGTAGAAGTAAAAAATTAAAAGATTATATGTAAAAGGTAAATGTTTCCATTTGACAATTAAGAAAGTTATTTATATAATTGTGGTAGTTAATTTAGTTTATAAGAATTTATAAAGCTTTATGTTAATGGAGGTAATAAAATATATGAAAATTTTTTGGAGAATTCTTATTGTTTTAGCAATTGCTATACCAATATTTGTTTGCTGGAGAACCCTTCAAACTGTTTGGGATGAGCCAGAGGATAATGTAAGTTCGGGCGATAGTGAAAAAACAAATCCAGTAAATGGACAAGAGGTTGTGGAATTTTTAGATAGTGGAGAAGAAAAAGTCATTAAAGATGATTTTGTTGAGGGAGCAGAAATTGACATAACAGGTATGACTGCAGAAAGTAAAATATATACTGATGCAGAAGTAAAAATTTCTCTTGCAAATGTTTACAGTCTTGCTGATGAAACTTCTGAAGTTGTATGTAAGCTTGAGAAAGGTACTTTCATTACAGCTCAAAAATATAATGATGGTTGGTCTCTTGTTACTAACTATAAATCTTATGGCTGGATGAGAACTGAAAATATTCAATTTCCTAGTGATGATGGTGGCAATATGACATTGAATAACCCTACTTCTGGAGATGTAAAAAAAGGAACAGTAACAGTTGATGATGCATTAAATGTTAGGGAATCTGCAAGCACAACAGCAAAGGTAATCACTACTTTAACTAATGGCACAGTTGTTACAATAACTGAGACTAAAGATGGCTGGTATAAAATAAAATATAATGGTACAATTGGTTGGGTATCATCTGACTATGTTACTGTAAAATAAATATTATGGGGGATTTTGTATGCTGGTGATTTTATTAGCTAGCATAATAGGTATAATATTAGGGCTATATCTAAGATTTTATCTTAGTATAGTCCTTTATTTTTTTCTTATTATAGCTAGTTTATTTTGTAAAAAATATAAATTAAAAATAATTATTCTTATAATATGTTCTCTTATTTTTAATATTTATACGAATTATCAAATACATAAATTTGATACAAAATATCAAGATGGGGAAATTGCATCTAATTATAAAATAATATCATATAGAGAAGAAAAAGAATATTATGACAAATATATTGCTAAAAATGATACAGGTGATAAATTTTTAATATATATACCTCATAGTGATGAATTAAAAAAAGGTACAAAAATTTATGCAAAAGGAGAATATCAAATGCCAGACAAAGTTAGAAATACAGGTGGATTTAATTATCGAAGATATTTGAATTCTCAAAAAATTTTTGGTAGTGTATATATAAAAAATTATGAAGTCGTTGAAATTAGTAAATTTAATTTAATATATATGATACAAGATGATATTTATCAATCACTTGCAAGATTATTTCCTAAAAATGAAATGGGATTAATTCTTGGAATGATGATAGGTGAAACAAAATATATTTCAGAAGATATATTGAATGATTTTAAAAATACGGGAATTACACATTTATTAGCTGTTTCTGGTTCTAACGTTGTGTTTGTAGTTTTAATGGTGGAATATATTTTTAAAAAGTTTATTGGAAAAAGAGCTACATATTTTGTTTCGATTTTCTTTTTAATAATCTTTATGCTTATTTCTGGTGCATCAGCTTCGGTTGCTAGAGCAACTATTATGATGATTCTTGTGATATTAGCAAATATTTTTTATCTTAAATCTGATACTTCTTCAAATATTTCTTTTTCAGCATTGGTACTATTAATAATTAATCCCCTAACTATATATGATGTTGGATTTATTTTATCTTTTGGAGGCACAATTGGAATTGTACTATTTTCAAAGGATTTTGAGAGGCTATTTAAAAGATTTGGAAAACTTTCAGAAACATTATCTGTTACAGTTTCTGCTCAGTTAGTTTTAACTCCTATAATGCTCTATTATTTTAATACATTTTCTATATTTTCTATTATTACAAATTTAATTGTTGTACCTATTTCTGGAATGATAACCATATTTGGATTCTTTATTTATATAATTTCAAAAATATCTTTTCCATTAGCTAAATTTTTATCTAATTCTTTATATGTATTAGTTAGATTTCCAATAGCTGTGTCAAATATTTTTTCTAAGATATCTTTTTCTAATATTCAAGTAGTTACTCCAAATTTTTTTGAAATAATTTTATTCTATATTGTTATTTGGTGTTTAATGAAAAAAATACCATTAAATAATAAAACTAAATTTATTGCTCAACATAAAGAGTATAGATATATTAATAAAAAAGTTATTTTTATTACGGTAATTATTTTCATTTTATTAGAAACAATGTATTATAAAGTTCCAAGAAATTATGTTGATATAAGGATTGTAGATGTTGGACAAGGTGATTGCATATATATCAAAACTGATTCAAGAAAAAATATTTTAATTGATGGGGGAGGAAGTGAAAGATCATCTTATGATGTGGGAGAAAATATTTTAATACCATATCTTTTAGATATGCGAGTCAATACTATAGATCTAATAATTTCATCACATTCTGATGCAGATCATTTAGATGGACTTATTACTGTTTTAGAAAAAATGAATGTTAAGAAATTTGTAATTGCTAAAGGTGCATTGGGATATGATAAAGCATTTGAAATAGCAAAGAGAAAAAATGTTCAAATTATTGAAGTAACTAAAGGTGATATGATTGAGGTTGGAAATGTAAAGTTTACTGTTATTTCACCTGAAAAAAGAATTGATAATTCAAATGTAAATGAATATTCACTTGTAGTAAAAATGATCTATAAAAATAAAAGTATGCTGTTTACTGGAGATATAGGTGAAAGCACAGAAAATATACTTACTAATGTTAAATCAGATATTTTAAAAGTTGGACATCATGGTTCTATATATTCTTCTTCTGAAAAATTTATAAAGAAAGTAAATCCAGATATATCTGTTATATCGGTTGGAAAAAATAATAGTTTTGGGCATCCAGCTGAGATTGTTGTAGATAGGTTAAAAAGGACTTCAAAAGTATATATGACATCAAAATTAGGCGAAATAAAAATTAAAATGTATAAGGATAAAATAAAGCTGAATAATTTTTGAAAAATTGTTAAAAATATCTAGTAAATAAAGATATAAGCTTTTACTTTTTATAAAATAAGGAGGAGATTCTATGCCTAAAATTGCGAAGTTTTTTGTGTTTGGTGTTGTATTTATAATTGGTATTTCTATTGGAACATATTTAGGAAGGGATACAAAGGCAAATATAAAAGAATCACAAAATAATAGTGATAATGAGGAAGAGGATATTAAAATCCCTGTTCAAGATGTTGTTATAAGAAATACGCAAGAAGAAAAAAAGAATGATGAATTTGTAGAGGCTAATGCAGAAGAAACTAAATTATCTCCTTATGCTAAAATGATAATAGAAAAAAAATTTACAAAATGTGGACATTCTAAAGTTGAAGTTATAGATATTCCAGATGAACTTATAAATATGACTGAAAAAGAAGTTAAGGAAAAATATAAAAATTGGGAAATACGTTCATTTAATTCAAAGGAAGTGTCACTTTTTAGAGAAATTGTTGCAAATTGCGATGACCATTTTGTTGTAAAAGAAAAAGATGGCTATTTAGCAGTTTATAAAAATATAACTGATGATACACTTAATTTACATGAAGTTACAGATATTGATATTTCAAACTTACCTTCTGGAGATATAAAAAGCATAGAGGAGGGGATAGCAGTTTACGGAAAAGATGAGCTTTCAAGTTTATTAGAAGATTTTAATTCATAAAGAAAACTCCAAGAATGAATAAATCAGTTCTTGGAGTGAAATTATTTATTTTATAGTAACTTTATCATTAATTAAAGCAAGTGTAATCGATTCATTAGGCAAAATCTCATTTTTTAATAAACATTCGGCAAGCTCATTTTCAACATATTTTTGAATTGCCCTTCTTAAAGGACGAGCACCATATTTTGGCTCATAACCTTTTTCTAAAATATATTCTTTAACTTCTTTTTCAAAAGTAATATGTATATTTTTTTCAGCAAGTTCTTCTGTAATTTCATTAAGCATTAAATCAACAATTTGAAGTAATTCATCTTTTGTTAATTCATTGAATACAATGGTTTCATCTACACGATTTAAAAATTCAGGTCTAAAAGTTTGTCTCAACGCAGTTTGAACTCTTTCTTCAACTATATTTTCTTCATCTTTATTAAATCCAATTCCATTATTATTTAACTCAGAACCAGCATTAGAAGTCATAATAATTATCGTATTATCAAAATTAACAACTCTTCCTTGAGAATCTGTTAATCTTCCATCATCTAATACTTGTAATAAAATATTAAATACATCATTATGAGCTTTTTCAATTTCATCAAACAAAATTAATGAATATGGATTTCTTCTAATTTTTTCTGTAAGTTGTCCAGCATCATCATAACCAACATAGCCCGGAGGAGAACCAATTAATTTTGAAACAGAATGACTTTCCATATATTCAGACATATCAATTCTAACAATAGCATCTTCTGTCCCAAATAATTCAGTTGCTAGAGCTTTTGCAAGTTCGGTTTTTCCAACACCAGTAGGTCCAACAAAAATAAATGATGGTGGACGTTTTTTAGATTTAAGCCCAGCACGATTTCTTCTAATAGCATTAGAAACAGCTGTTACAGCCTTATCTTGTCCAATAATTCTTTTATGAATATTTGCTTCTAAGTTTAATAATTTTTCTGCCTCTGTCTCGGAAATTTTTGAAGCAGGGATTTTTGTCCAAGTTTCAATTACTTTTGCAACATCTTCTATTGTTAATTCAAGTTCCACATTTCCTTGAGACATATCTGCAATTTGGTTTAAAAGAGCTGTTTCACGAGATTTTAAATTAGCTATTTTTTCATAATCTAATGGCTTATTTGGGTCATCAATATTTTCTTCTATTTCTCTGTCATTTTGTACTTTTTCTAATTCTTCTTTTAATATTTCAAGTTGAGCTAAAACCTTATTAGTTAAATTAACTCTTGAACAAGCTTCATCTAGTATATCTATTGCTTTATCTGGAAGAAATCTATCATGTATATATTTTTCAGACATAACAACAATTTGCTTTATTAGTTTATCTGAAACTTTTACATGATGATAATTTTCATAGAAAGACTTGATGCCTAAAAGTATATTATAACTTTCTTCAATAGTAGGTTCATTAACTATTATTGGTTGAAATCTTCTTTCTAATGCGGCATCCTTTTCAATATATTTTCTATATTCTTTAAGAGTAGTAGTTCCTATAACTTGAATATCCCCATTAGATAATGCAGGTTTCAAAATGTTAGCAGCATTCATAGTGTGGTCTGCATCTCCACCAGCTCCCATAATATTATGAAGTTCATCAATTACTAATATAATATTTTTAAAAGACTTACATTCTTCAATAAGTGATTTCATTCTTGATTCAAACTGACCTCTAAATTGTGTGCCTGCAACCATTGATGTCATATCAATTTGATATATTTCACATTTTAGAAGTTTTGCAGGTACATCTTGATTAGCAATTTTTAAAGCTAGCCCTTGGGCAATAGCCGTTTTACCAACTCCTGGTTCACCAATTAAAACAGGATTATTTTTACTACGTCTATTCAAAATTTGAGTAACTCTTTCAATTTCTTCTTCTCTGCCAATAAGAGGATCAATTTCTCCATCTTTAGCTTTTTGAGTTAAATTTATACCATAAGTATCTAATATTTTTTTCTTTTTAGGTTTATTTTTATTGTTTACTTTTTCGTTACGTTTTTGAGTAGATGCTTCCTTTTCAAGATTATCTTTATTTTCATTGAAATTAGGGAAGATAGAAGTCATCATTGCTTTAAATGGATTTGTACCATCTTCATGCTCCATACTATCAACCATTTCTTCAGGAAAATCCATTTCGGAAACAGATTCCATAATTTCATTAAATTGCTCATTTAAATTTTCAATATCTGAATCAGATGCTCCATATTGTTTCATCATAGAGGCAAGTGGATTTATACCTTTTTTCTTAGCACAAGCTAAGCATAAACCTTCAATTTGAGGTTTACCATCTACAATTTTGTTAACAAAAACGACAGCTGGATTCTTTTTACATACTGAACATATTGCCATTTGTTAATCTCCTTTTTCTTAAAATTTGCGTGTCAAGATAACTAGACACACACCTTATATTACTGTATTTTTAATTAAAAGTCAATGGAAATGCTGTGAAATATAGGACAAGAGTGTAAAATATATATTATTTTGCATAAATATTCGCACGAAAAACGTATAATTTTATTTACAAATTTATTTTGAACAATTAAAATTATATAAAAGGTGGTTAAAAATGCCTATTTAATTAGACAAAAATTGATATAAAAACGGAGTGAAAATAATGGATAAAGAAATGTTAACACAAGCAGTTGAAGCTTTATTATTTGCAAGTGGAAAACCAATAAACATTAAAACTTTTTGTGATGTCTTGGAATGTGAGAAAGAAGATATAATTGAAGCTTTACAAAATTTGGAAATTAAATTAATAGAGCGAAATAGTGGAATCCAGCTTATAAAATTGGAGGATTCATATCAACTTGCAACATTAGAAATATTTTATGATTATATTTGCAAATTGTTAGATAATCGACCTAAGCCTAATCTTTCACAAGCAGCTTTAGAGGTACTTGCTATTATAGCATATAATCCAAGAGTTACAAGAGCAGAAGTCGAAAAAATTAGAGGTGTTTCATCTGATAGTGCAATGAATAAGCTCCTTGAATATGGCTTAATAGAAGAAGCTGGAAAGCTCGATGCACCCGGTAGACCTATGACTTATAAAACGACTGATGAATTTTTAAGAATGTTTGGTTACTCTTCTTTAAAAGATTTACCTGAATTACCAAAATTGAAAGAAGAACTAGATCAAATAGAAATAGAAGGAATGGAAGAAGAGTCAGAAGTAATAAAAGAAGAAAATGTAAGTGAAGAAGAAATTGAAAAAGTTAAAGAAAGTATAGAAAATCAAGAACCTCTAGATGAAAATAATGTTTCAATAGGGGACAATATACAAAATAGTGATTAAATAAATATAAATTCGTGGAGGATTAGATGAAATTAGTATATGGTAGAGCAGGGACTGGTAAGAGTTTTTATTGTATGAATGAAATAAAGTTTTATACTCAAAATAATACGACAAAGACTTTAATATATATTGTTCCAGAGCAATATTCACTCTCAGCCGAATTTGAACTTTCTAAAATGTTAAATAAAAAAGGTACGATTAATATACAAGTTTTAAGTTTTCAAAGGCTTGCTTATAGAGTTTTTAATGAATTAGGCTATACTAAAAATTCTTACAGTAAAATTTCTAAAAGTATGCTTATTTATTATATTATGCTTAAAGAAGAAAATAATTTGCAGTTATTAAAAGGGGTTAATAAAAATAAAGGATTAGTTGACATAGTTTCTGATATGATTTCTGAATTTAAAAGATATAACATTTCTTATGAAACTTTAAAAGATTTTAAAACTGAGAATAAATATCTTGAGATGAAATTACACGATTTAGCCTTAATTTATGAAAGATTTGAAGAAAGAATTTCAAATAATTATATTGACATAGATAGTAGACTAACTGTTTTAAGCTCTTTAATTAAAAAATCACAAATGCTTAAAAATGCAAAAATTTGGATTGATGAATTTGATAATTTTACTCCTCAAGAATTTAGCATAATTGAGGAACTTGAAAAAGTTGCAAATGTCACAGTAGCAATAACTTTGGATAAGGAAAGTGAGCTTTTTTCACTTAATCTAAAGACTATAAATAAATTAAAAAAATTTGCAAATGTGGAGGAAGTCAAATTAGAAAATGTATATAGATTTTCAAATCCAGAATTAAAACATTTTGAACAAAATATTTTTAAATATCCTTATAATAGATATAAAGATAGTGTTTCAAACATTCACGTAACAATAGAAAAAACTCCAACTGATGAAATTAGAAATATTGCTACAATTATTTCTAAAAAAGTAAGATATGAAAATTTAAGATATGAAAATATTGCAATTTTAACTAGAAATTTAGATTCCTATAAAGCTATTTTCAATAGAATATTTAAAGAATATAATATTCCATATTTTTTTGATGATAAAAAAGAATTAGCAATGCAACCTTTACTTACTCTTATTACTTCATTATTTGATATTATTTCTAAAAATTATAGATATGAAGATATGTTTAATTATCTAAAAACTGGTTTTACAAATATTCAAGATATAAATGATATTGATATTTTAGAAAATTATGTTTTAAAGTATGGAATAAAAGGTAATAAGTGGCTTTCTGATTGGGATTATCAAGATGATAATTTAGAAAAAATTAATTTAATAAGAAACCAAGTTATTACTCCAATTATTAAGCTTAAGGAAAATCTTTCTTCTAAAAAAACGGCAAAAGAAATTGCATCAAAATTATATGAATTTTTGATTGAAACAAATGTTTATGAAAATTTACAAAATAAAGTTAGTGCTATTGCTAATAAGAAAAATGTTTCTAGTATTGAACTGGAAATAGCAAACACCTATATTCAAGTTTGGAATATTTTTATTGAATTATTAGATGAACTAATTGAAGTTTTGGGTAATCAGCAAATGAATTTTGAAACTTTTAAAAATGTTTTACTTGAAGGTATATCAATGAATCAAATTGGAATTTTGCCAACAAGTAACGACTTAGTTTTAATTGGGGATATTTCAAGAACTAGAAATTCTAATGTTAAAGTGCTATTTGTAATTGGTGTTAATGATGGTGTATTTCCAATGCCATTTTCTAGTGAAGGATTTTTAAATGATGCAGAAAGAGATTTACTTTTAAGTAAAGGAATAGAATTAGCAAAGAGCACTAAACTTTTACTTTTAGAAGAAAATTTTAATATATATAAAGCTTTAACTACTCCGTCAGATGAATTGTATATTTCTTATCCAATTGTTGATGAAGAGGGTTCTGTACTTAGGCCTTCATCTATTATAAACCAAGTAAAAAATATTTTTCCTGAAATGCAGGTAAAAAGTAATTTGCTAAAAGTAAATGATGAAATAGTTACAGTTGAATCAAGCTTTACACCATTGCTTAACAAAATAAGAATGTATTATGATGGAGAAGAAATAGAAAATATATGGAAAAATGCTTATCTATGGTATTATAATAACCAAAATGAAAAATTAATAAAGGCTCAAAAAGGATTAGATTATCAAAATACTATTGAATATTTAGACAAAAACCATTCTAAAAAGCTTTATGGCAATGAACTGTATACAAGTGTATCAAGATTAGAATTATATGCAAAATGTCCATTTTCATTCTTTTTAAGATATGGTTTAAAATTAAAAGATAGAAAAGTTTTTAAACTTGAAACTCCAGATATTGGCCTTTTTTTACATGATATTTTAGATAAATTTTCAGAATATATTTTAGAAAATAATATTTCACTTAGAACTATTGAACGTGAAGAAACTGAAAAGATTGTAGAAAAATTAATAGATGAAGCACTAAGCGATTTTAAATATAATATTTTTGCAAGTTCAAATCAAATGAAACAATTATCTAGAAAATTACAACGAGTTATAAAAAGGATTGTTTGGATAATTGTTAATCATATAAAAAATGGAGAGTTTGAAATTAGTGGAAGTGAAGTTGAGTTTGGAAAGGATAAGAAAATAGGTGCTGTAACTATTGAACTTTCTGATGGTAGTAAACTTTTATTAAACGGAAAGATTGATAGAATTGATATAGCTAAAACGAAAGAAGGAAAATATATTAGGATAATTGATTATAAATCCTACAATTTAGATTTAAGTTTATCTAATATATATTATGGTTTGCAACTTCAATTATTAGTGTATTTAGATGCTGTTATGGAAGAAGAGCTTATGCCGGGTGGAATGCTTTATTTAAAACTAGATGACCCAATGATAAAAACTAAAAAGAATACATCTACAGAAGACATCGAAAATGAAATTAACAAAAAACTTCGTATGAAAGGTGTTATTTTATCTGATGCGAGGCTTTTGAAAGCTATGGACTCAAATATGACAAATGAATCTAGTGTTTTGGAGTTGTCCATTAAAAAAGATGGCACTTATACTTCAAAAGTTCCAGCTGCAACAAAAGAACAATTTGATGATTTAAGAAAACATATGCGTAAGATTTTAAAGCAAATGGGTGATGAAATTTTAAGTGGAAATGTGAAAAATGAACCTATAAAAAATAAATCTAAAACGCCTTGTGAATATTGCCAATATAAACTAATTTGCAGATTTGACAAAGAATTAGGAAATAAATTTAGAATTGTAAATGAACTTAAAAATGAAGAAGTTTTTAGTAGAATTAAAGAAAAATAGACTTGAACCTTGTATTTGTTACCATAATATGGTATAATAAATATATGAGTATTTACGTTTAAACTTTTTATTATAAAGAATGGAGCGTGATTTGTATGGATATATATGGAACAGAGAAAACACTAAGAGAATATATGGATAATATAGATGAATTAGATGATGACGTAAAACATAATTTTCTTCCAAAATTTTTGGGAAAATATGACTTTACCTCAAATGAAATTGACTCTATATGTCAAAAAACAGAAGAGGAACTAGAAATGGTTGGAAATTTTTCTCGCAAAAAAGAGAGAGAAGAAAAAATTGATGAATTTGAACAAAAAAATGAAAAAACTATTGAAGAAACTGATAATTTGCAATTAGATTATGAAGATAAAAAACACATTGCTAACGGAATAAAGTCAAGAGCTGAAGATATTATTAATGATGAAAAGGGTCATGCAAGTTTTGACAATATGGAAAATTATTTGCAAGAAACAATTGAAATAGCAACTCCTATGATTAAAGATACAATTATAAGTAAAATTATGCGAGGTCAAAATATTGATTCTAATGCTGGAACTATTATTAAAGATATGAGAAGAGAAGCTGAAAAAACGCTTGAAGATTATCAAGATGAATTAAACGATCATGCGAAACATGCTAAGCAAGATTTGGAAGAATTTGATATAACAAGTGCTAATTCTATTGAGTCTAATAGAAAAGGAGTAAATGAAATTATACAAGAAACAGGACTAGATTTTGACTCTGTTCTTGATAATTATGAGAAAGGTGTATATAAGATTTATTCTTCAACAAGAAAAGGGCTTGAGGATATGGAAATGGTAACTGTTAGACCTACTAGTTTTTCTTCTGAGATTGGAAAGTTAACTGAACCTGGTGTTTTTATTTCTAAAAAAGTATTAGATGAAGCACTAGAAAATAGAGAAAATGGTGAAGAGCCTTTTGATGATAGTAGAATAAGATTAATGAAGGGTCATTGTGATTTTAGAATTGTTACACCTGAGGAAAAAGAACTTTTAGAAAGTGTTGAAAAAGGAATAGACAATTCGAAATCTTCTAGAAGTGTTGAAAAAGACGGTGGTTATAAAGGACATTTTAGAAATGAACCTGAACCTGGGCCTTATTTATAAGCTTTAAAGGTTATAGCTTTTTAATAAATTATTATTTAATTTTATTGCAATAAAATACTGTTTAAGTTTGTTAGATGGAGAAAAAATCTCCATCTTATTTTTTGCAAAAATTTTGATATTATTATATAATAATCATTGCTTATTGAAGGAGGTTTAGTTTATGGAGTGGACAAGGGAACAAAAACAAGCAATTGAAACTAAAAATTGCAAACTTTTAGTAGCCGCTGGTGCTGGAAGTGGTAAAACGGCTGTACTTGTTGAAAGAATTATTAATAAAGTTATAAATGACAAAATTGATATAGACAAACTTTTGATTGTTACATTTACAAATACAGCTGCAAGTGAAATGAGAGAGCGTATTTCTGATGCTCTTTATGATAATCTTGAAAAATATCCTATGCTTAATAAACAGATCTTACTTTTAAATAAAGCAAATATTATGACAATAGATGCTTTTTGCAAAAAAGTAATTAAAGATAATTTTTTTAATATAGATTTAGATCCAAACTTTGGCATAGCAGATTCTACAGAAAATGAGCTTATGAAGTATGAAGCTTTAGATGAAGTTATGGAAGAACTTTATGAAGAAGATACGGACATTATAGAAAAATATTCAGATAGTAAATCTGATGAGAAATTTAGACAAACTATTTTGAATATTCATAATTTTATTCAAAGCAGTCCTTTCCCTTACGAATGGCTAAATGAAAAATGTGAAATGTACAATATAAATGAAAATGATTTTGGAAAAACTATTTGGGGTAAAGAGCTTATTAAATATGCAAGAGATGAAATTGCAGGTTCCATAGAGGAATTAGAAAATTTAGCAGATGATTTGCAATCAATTGACGAAGCTAAAAATTATTTGCTTACTATTCAAGATGACATTTTAGTTTTAAAGTCTTTACGTTTGAATAATATAAGCTGGGATGAATTTTATGATGACATTTCAAAAGTAAGTTTTACAACTTTAAAAAGAGCTCCTAAACTTGATGAAGAAACGGCAGAAGAAGTTAAAGCAATTAGAAAAAAAATCAAAAATAAAATTCAAGAATTTTTAAGAGATGAGATTTTTATTTCTAAATCTAAAGAAATTTTTGAAGATATAAAAATAATTTATTCTAATTTAAAAAAAATATCTGAAATTGTTATAAGATTTGATAAAAAATTTAAAGAAAAAAAACAAGCAAAAAATTTAATTGATTTTAGTGATATGGAACATATTTGTCTAGAACTTTTAAATAACAATGATAATATTGCACAAATGTATAGAGAACAATTTGAAGAAATATTAATTGATGAATATCAAGATAGTAATATGATTCAAGAATATATTTTAAATAAAATTTCTAAAGGAAATATATTTATGGTTGGTGATGTTAAACAAAGTATTTATAGATTTAGGCAAGCATGCCCAGAACTATTTCTAGAAAAATATAATTCTTATAGCCTAATAGATGAAGGTAATAATTCTGATTGTAAAAAGATATTATTATTTAAAAACTTTAGAAGTAATAAAAATATTATTGATCAATGTAATTTTATTTTTAAAAATTCAATGTCAAAAGATGTTGGCGAAATAGATTATACAGAAAATGAATATCTAAAATTTGGTGCTGAATATTATCCTGAAAAAGGAGAATCTGCTGAATTACATATTATAGATAAAGGGCAAGATAAAGAAGATTTTGATGATGATATTGAGGAAAAAACTATATTAGAAGCTAGAGTTGTGGCAAATAGAATAGAAGAATTAGTAAACAATTTTAAAGTTTATGATAAAAAAACTATGCAGATGAGAAAAGCTGAATATAAAGATATAGCAATTTTGCTAAGAGCCACTAGAAATTATGCAGATAGCTTTGTTACCGAATTATCTAATAGAAATATTCCAGTATTTGCAGATGTTAATTCAGGATATTTTGACAATATGGAAATTCAGATTATAATGTCCCTTTTAAAAATTATAGATAATCCTTATCAAGATATTCCTTTAATTGCTGTTTTAAGATCTAATATTGGAAATTTTGATGTTAATGAATTAACAGATATTAGATTAGTTAATAGAAATTGCAGTTTTTTTGAAGCTATGCAAATTTCTGCTGGACAAGGCAATACTAAAGTATTAAATTTTTTAGATAATTTAAGCTCATGGAGAGAGAAATCAAAGTATTTAAAATTAGAGGATCTTTTATATTTACTATATAAAGAAACAGGATATTATGATTATATTTCTCTTATGCCAAATGGAAATATTAGAAAAGCAAATTTAGATTTACTTTTAACAAGAGCTGAAAAGTATGATAATACAAGTTATAGAGGATTATTTAATTTTGTAAATTTTATAGATAATATTAAAGAAACAAGTGGAGATATGGAAAGTAGCAAGTCTTTAGGAGATAATGATAATGTCGTAAGAATAATGAGTGTTCATAAAAGTAAGGGACTAGAATTTCCTATTGTATTTTTATCTGGAACAACAAAAAAGTTTAATAAACGTGATGAAAGCAATAGTATAATTATGCATCAAAATTTTGGTTTTGGTGCAGATGTAATCAATTTAAATAATAGAATTTATTATGAAAGTATTCCAAAGCTTGCTATTAAGCAAAAAAAGCATGAAGAAGCTCTTTCAGAAGAAATGAGAATTTTATATGTTGCATTAACAAGGGCAAGAGAAAAACTAATTATTACAGCTTTAGAAAAAAATATTGATAAAAGAATAGATGAATGGAGTAAAAAGCAAACCCCTTATGTAATAAGTAAAGCAAATTGTTTTGCAGATTGGATTGCACGGAAAAGTTTTAAGCACTAAAAATGATTGGAAAGTAGTTAAATGGACATATAAAGATGTTGTTAACTTAAATGCAAATTTAGATTCCAATAAATTCGATAGATTAATAGAAAATATTGAAAATTGCTTTCATATTACTGATGAATATAATGAAATAGATCAAAAGTTTTCATGGAAATACCCATATCAAAAATCAACTACTTCGCCAGCTAAAATAACTGTTACAGAGTTAAAAAGACTTGGTGATGAAATAATAGAAGGAGAGAGTTTATTCGCTAAAAAAGTAGATAGTTCTTTATTAATTGAGAAACCTTCTTTTATGGAAGAAACCAAATTTAATGGTGCGAAATTTGGAACGTTTTTGCACAATACAATGCAAAGAATAAATTTTGAAAATCCAAATATCGATGAAATTATTGAAAATGCTGAAAATAGTTATAAAAATAGGCTTAAAAAATATTTAGAACAATTTTTAAAAACAAATTTGTATAGAGATATTAAAAATGCTAAAAATATATGGAGAGAAATGCCATTTAATTTATCCCTAAAATTAAAGGATGTATATAGCACTGATGATTTAAGTAGAGATGATGAAATTTTAGTTCAAGGTGTTATTGATTTATATTTTGAAAATGATGATGGATTAGTTTTAGTTGATTATAAAACAGATAATTTAGATACTAAAGAAGAATTTATAAATCGATATAAAGTACAATTAAATTATTACAGAAGAGCTCTTGAAGAATTAACAGATAAAAAAGTTTGCAAAGTAATAATTTATTCATTTAAATTGAATGAAGAAATTGAACTTGTATAATTGTATTTTATTTTTAAAAAATCATATCATGGTTGGCTTTATTGAAAAAATATGATCAAAATCACATAATGTTTATACATAATTCATACTTTTAAGAATATACTTAAAATTTTTCAAAATTAATTAAAAAAAGGTTTGCTATTTATCTTGCATTGTAATATAATCGTAACAGAAACGTAATAAATGCGTAATGATATTGTAACAGAAAGTGAGTGATGCTGATGTTCGGCTTTGGTCAATCAATAGGAATCGACTTAGGAACTGCCACAGTCCTTGTTTATGTTAAAGGCAAGGGAATTGTTCTTAGAGAACCATCAGTTGTTGCTATTAATAGAGATACAGGTGAAGCATTATCTGTAGGTGAAGAGGCAAGAAGAATGCTTGGTAGAACACCGGGTAACATTGTCGCAATTAAACCTTTAAAAGATGGTGTAATTTCAGATTATTCAGTTACAGAAAAGATGCTTAAATACTTCATTAAAAAAGTTTGTGGTAAATTTATTTTTGCACCTACAATTATGGTATGTGTTCCTTCAGGTGTTACAGAAGTTGAAAAAAAAGCTGTAGTAGATGCTGCTTCACAGGCTGGTGCTAGAAAAGTATACTTAATTGAAGAACCAATTGCTGCTGCTATCGGAGCAGGCTTAGATATATCAAAAGCTTGTGGAAGTATGGTTGTTGATATGGGTGGTGGTACCACTGATATAGCAGTTATTTCTTTAGGAGATGCAGTGGTAAGTACATCTATTAAAGTAGCAGGGAATAAGTTTGATGAATACATTATAAAATATATTAAAAAAAGATATAATGTTGTAATTGGTGATAGAACTGCTGAAGATTTAAAAATTAATATAGGATGTGTTTATCCTAGAATGCAAAAATTAGAAATGGAAATAAGAGGTAGACATCTTAGTAGTGGACTTCCAGTAAATTTAGTTGTTAATTCAGAAGATATTTTGAAAGCACTTGAAGAGCCCTCTTCACAAGTAGTTGAAGCTGTTCTTTCTGTATTGGAAAAAACACCACCAGAGCTTTCAGCAGATATAAGCGATAGAGGAATATATATGACAGGTGGAGGCTGTTTAGTTCATGGTTTTGATAAATTATTACAAGAAAAAACAGGTATAAATGTCATGATTGCAGAAGAGTCTGTTTCATGTGTTGCAATTGGTACAGGTAAAGCACTTGATGATCCAGAAATGCTTAGAAAATTAGATGCAAAAGCTAAAGCACCTAAATATTAATTTTGTTTATAATATAAATCCTCGTTTATATATATATAATACAAAAACCGGTAGGAACTTTTCCTATCGGTTCTTGTATGTTGTTTATTTTGATATGAAGATTTCATATATTTAAAAATAAAATATTATTATTTTTGGTTTAGCATCATATAACCTATTTTAGTAACAGTACCAGCACCTATAGTTAAAACTATATCATTCTCTGAAATATTTTTCAATAAATATTCTTTTGCTTCTTCTAATGTTTGAAAATAAATGCAATTGCCATATTTTTTATTGATTTCATCAGCTAACATTTTTGAATTAATGCTTTCATCAAATTTTTCTCTTGCAGCATAAATGTCAGTTAAAATTAAGTTATCAGTTAATTTAAAAGCATCAACAAATTGATTAAATAATGCTTTTGTTCTGGAATAGGTATGTGGTTGAAATACTGTCCAAAGTTTATTATATTTCATTTTTGATGCTGCTTCTAAAGTAGCTTTTATTTCTGTTGGATGATGTCCATAGTCATCAAATATTTTTGCTCCATTAACAGTTCCTACATACTCAAAACGTCTACTTGCTCCTGTAAAATCTTTAAGAGCTTTTTGAATAATGGGCATTTCAATGCCATGTGAGATGGATGTAGCTATTGCACAAAGAGCATTATATACATTATGATATCCTGGTACACTTAGTGAAATTGGGTAAGTTTGATTATTAAAATGTACATCAAAAGAATAGAAAGATGTATCATCAAATTTTATATTATCTGCTACAAAATCTGCATTTTTATTTTGTATTCCAATAGTTATAATTTTACCTTTTGACTGGTTTATTACATCCATACAATTCTCATTATCAGAGTTTACAATGACATATCCATCATCTGGAACAAGTGATACAAAGTCTCTGAACGCAGATTTTATATCATTTAAATCTTTATAATAGTCTAAATGATCTTCTTCAATATTTAATAATGTTACAGTATGTGGATGAAATTTCAAAAAGCTTCTCACATACTCACATGATTCTAAAATAAAATATGGTGAATTTCCTATTCTATAATTTTTATTATCTAATTGACGTATATTTGCACCAACTTGTACAGTTGGATCTAATTTAGCTTCATAAAAAATAACAGAAATCATGGAAGTAGTGGTAGTTTTTCCGTGTGTTCCACATATTGAAATTGTTTTATTATATAATTTTGTTATTTCACCTAGAAAATCAGCTCTTTCAAGTAATGGAATATTAAGTTCTTTGGCACGTACATATTCGGGATTATCATGTTTTATTGCTGCAGAATATACTACTAAGGCAGCTCCATCAACATTTTTAGCATTATGTCCTTCATAAATTGTAATTCCTGATTTTTTAAGTTTATCTGTAGTAGATGAAAGTGTCATATCAGAACCAGTAACAGAAAAGCCCATATTTAAAACTATTTCAGCAATTCCACTCATACTAGTTCCACCTATTCCTATAAAATGTATAGGCTTTGATTTTTCTATATTATCTAATAACATAATAACTCCTCCAATCAATACTACATTATACCCAAATTACATTTTTTTTACAATAGTATATGCAAAAAGTAATGAACTTGTTACAAATTTTTAGTTATAATTTATAGTCTGATTAATTTGAATATAATTTAATATAAGTTTGAAAATAAAATAAAAATGAATGACAAATGGGAAATATAATTGTATAATAAAATCTGAGGGGGAGATAGTATGAATAACGAAAAAGAAAAAAATGACAGTTTGGCTGTAACAAAAGTTCAAAATAAAATGAATAATAAAAAAGAAAAAGTTATGAGAGTAATCTCTTTAATTATATTATGTTGTTTTATTATATCGATAGGATTTTTACTTATTAAAATAATTTTTCCTGATGCTTTGCCTAGCAATGGAATTAGGGTTCAAAGTGATTATATTTTAATGCTTATTAAATGTGTCTTGGGAGTTTTTGTATTAATATTTCCAAATATTGTTTTAAAGAAAAAGAAAATTGAAATACCAAATAGTTTATACTTTGTATATGTCATATTTTTATTTTGTGCCATTTTTTTAGGTGAAGTTACAAACTTTTATCATATAGTTCCACATTGGGATACAATATTACATGGATTTAGTGGAGGAATGATTGCAGCTTTAG
>CAYNYD010000010.1:0-7688 GCA_964401375.1 uncultured Eubacteriales bacterium
GAATATATAACAGAAGATTCACCTACACAAGTAATTGTATCAGAAGGAAAAGTTGATTCCCACTTTGCTGAGGTTATACATGAAGTCCCTCTTCAAAGTTTACAAGATGTTTTTAATACAAATGATGTGGTGGATTTTTGCAATAGAATGAAAGAAATTGTTCATAATCCAACATATGTTGTGGAAACTAAGATTGACGGTTTATCTGTTTCACTTGAATATAAAAAGGGAATTTTTGTAAGAGGTGCAACTAGAGGTGATGGACTTGTTGGTGAAGATGTTACACTTAATTTGAATGAAATAAAAAATATCCCAAAAAAAATAAAAGATGAGATAGATATAACAGTTCGTGGTGAAGTTTTTATGCCACATTCTGCTTTTGAAAGATTAAATGAAGAAAGAGAAGTAATTGGAGAAAAGCTTTTTGCTAATCCGAGAAATGCAGCAGCTGGTTCACTTAGACAGTTAGATCCTAATATTACCAGAGAGAGAAATTTAGATATTTTTGTTTTTAATGTTCAAAAATCTGATTCTATTAGTTTTACATCACATTATGAATCGCTAATGTTTCTAAAAGAACAAGGATTTAATATCATTCCACTTTTATATAAAGCAAATGATCCTAAAAGTGTTTTGGAGGCAATTAATAAAATTGGAGATTCGAGAGACAATTTGGAATATGATATAGATGGAGCAGTGGTTAAAGTTGATAATTTAAATCAGAGAGAAGAAATTGGAGTTACAACTAAAACACCTAAATGGGCAGTGGCATATAAGTATCCACCAGAAAAAAAAGAAACGATTGTGAAAGATATAATCATTCAAGTTGGAAGGACTGGGGCATTAACACCATTAGCGATTCTTGAACCTGTAAAGGTTGCTGGCTCAATTATTTCTAAAACAACATTGCATAATGAAGATTATATTAAAGATAAAGATATAAGAATAGGCGATAGTGTATTAATCCAAAAAGCAGGCGATGTAATTCCTGAGGTTGCAGAAGTATTAAAAGACAAAAGGACTGGTCAAGAAAAGATTTTTGAAATTCCTAGAATTTGTCCAGTCTGTGGAGCTGAGGCTGTGAGAGAAGATGATGAAGCTGTTATTCGTTGTACGGGTATTGAATGTCCGGCAAGACTTTTTAGAAGTTTGGTTCATTTTTGTTCTCGTGATGCTATGAATATTGATGGACTTGGACCAGCAATAATTGAACAATTATTGGATAAAAATATGATTAATAATATTGCAGATATATATTCTTTGACCACTGAACAGGTTGAAAGTTTGGATAAAATGGGAGAAAAATCAGCTAATAATTTGATTAGTGCTATTAATAAAAGCAAAGAAAATTCTTTAGATAGATTAATTACGGCCTTTGGAATTAGACATATTGGAGCTAAAACAGCCAAAGTTTTGGTAAAGCGTTTTAAAAATATAAATGATTTTTTGAAAGCCACAGTAGATGATTATATTTTTGTTGACGAAGTGGGAGAAGTAATGGCAGATAGTTTAGTTAGTTTTTTTTCTAGTAAACAAACTATTGATTTAATTAATAGATTAAAAGCTGTTGGAGTTAATATGAAGAGTGAAGAAAATGAAATTATTGATAATAGATTTTTAGGGCAAGTTTTTGTTTTAACTGGTACTCTTGCGAAGTTTACAAGACAAGAAGCAAGTAAAATTATTGAAAAATATGGTGGTAAAACTTCAAGTAGTGTATCTAAAAAAACAAATTATGTATTAGCAGGAGATGAAGCAGGTAGTAAATTAACCAAAGCAGAAAAGTTAGGAATAAATATTATTTCTGAAAATGACTTTTTAGAAATGATAAAGTAGTTACAATTCAGTAATTTTAGAGGGGAAATTTAAAATGCAGAAGATTAAAAACAAAATTGGAGCAACTCAATATATTGCTCTAGGATTTTTAATTACAATTATTGTTGGAACTTTTTTGTTGAAGTTGCCGATTTCACACATTGGAGAATTATCTACATTTGATGCTTTATTTGTAGCCACTTCTGCAACGTGTGTTACAGGATTTTCAACAGTAACATTAGTTGACACATTTACTATATTTGGACAAGTAGTGATAATGTGTTTAGTGCAAATTGGTGGACTTCGGCTTTATGTTGATTATAGCTTTAATATTAATGATACTTGGAAGAAAAATAACATTAAAAAATAGAATATTAATTAGTCAGACTATGAACAGTAATAGTTTGCAAGGATTAATAAGATTAACAAGAAAAATACTTAAATATACATTTTCTTTTGAAATAATTGGTGCTCTATTTATAGCAATAGATTTTGTTCCGATATATGGATTTAAGCTGGGATTGTTTAAAGCTTTGTTTCAATCAGTTTCAGCATTTTGCAATGCTGGTTTTGATTTGATTGGAAATCAAAGTATGATTCCATTTGTAACGCATAAAGCTATAAATATTACTTGTATGTTACTTACAACTATTGGTGGCCTTGGATTTTTAGTTTGGGATAATGTATCAAATTGTATTAAAGAAGGTATAAAAGAAAAGACTGGCATAATCAAAATTATAAAAAAATTTAGTTTACATACGAAATTAGTTTTGATTATGCAAATTGTTTTAGTGTTTATTGGAGCCACTGCTTTTTTAGGATTTGAGTATAATAATCCAGAAACAATTGCAAATTATAATTTACAAGATAAAATTTTAATTTCAACATTTCAGTCTGTTTCAGCTAGGACTGCTGGATTTGCGACTGTTAATTTAGCAAATGCGAAAGATATTACAAAAGTAATTCTTTCAGTATTAATGTTAATTGGAGCTGGTTCTGGTAGTATGGCAGGTGGAATAAAAACAACTACATTATTGGTTGTTATTTTAGGTATTTATACCCATGTAATTGGAAAGAAAAATATAAGTGTATTAAAAAGAACTATTTCAGATGGAACTTTTATAAAAGCAGTTTCAGTTGTGATGATATCGTTATTTTTACTTTTTATAGCAAATATGGTATTTATAATTAATTCGGATATATATGTTTTAGATATGCTTTTTGAATCTATTTCAGCAATTGCAACAGTTGGATTAACGAGTGGAGCACTTGCTAATATGAATTTAGTTTGTTTATGGGTTGTAATATTATTAATGTATGTAGGAAGAATTGGCACTATTACTATGGCATTATCGTTTGTTATAAGAAAACCAAAAGAAAATGATTTAATTGTTTATGCAAAAGAAGATGTTATAGTGGGATAAAGTAAATAATTTTTAGAAAGGAGTATATGGTTATTTAATTATTAAATAATCACAAAGGATTATGAAAAGAGAAAAAGAGCAAATTTTAATTATTGGATTAGGAAAGTTTGGAATGAGTGTTGCAAGAACTTTGGCAGATTATGACTGTGAAGTTATGGCGATTGATAAATCTCAAGAACTTGTAGATAAAGTTGCTGAATATGTAACTTATTCTGCAAAAGTTGATGCTTCTGACGTTGAAGCTTTAAAAGCTTTAGGAGTTAAAAATTTTGACGTTGCAATTATTGGAATTGGTGATGACTTAGAATCGAGTATTATGATAGCTTTAACATTAAAGGAATTAAATATGCCATATATAGTTGCTAAATCACGAGATGATATTCACGCTAAACTATTGACTATGATTGGTGTTAATAAAGTAGTACAACCAGAAAGAGATATTGGTGTGAGACTGGCTACAACTCTTATGCATAAAAATGTTATTGAAAGAATGGAAGTAGGTAAAGAATTTAGTATTGTTGAAATTGAAACTCCAAAAGAATGGATTGGATCAAGGTTAAATCAATTAACAATTAGACCTAAACATAATATTAATATTCTTTGTGTTGAAAAAATAGATAAAAAAATAATCATTCCAAATGCTGAATATTTAATTGAACAAGGTGATAATTTAATGCTCATTGCTCCAAATAAAGAGTTAGAAGCTAATGGATTTTTAGGTAAATTGGGATAAATGGGTAAACCAATGAGCCTATTATATTAAATTATTGAAATTAAGTTAAATGTATGATAAAATACAAAAGTTATATTGAGTTACATAAATTAGACTTGATAATAGGATTAGAATAGGAGGAAATAAAAATGAATGAATACAGAACAAATTATTGTAATGAACTTCGTATTTCTGATGTCGGAAAAGAAGTTAGGCTTGCAGGTTGGGTACAGACGATTAGAGATTTAGGTTCAATGATGTTTGTAGATTTAAGAGATCATTTTGGAATCACGCAACTTGCTATTCAAGATGAAAACGATTTAGAACTTATGAGAAAAGTACCAACAGAAAGCACAATTTCTGTAACAGGCAAAGTATGTGAGAGAAGTAACAAAAATCCTAATTTACCAACAGGTGATATTGAAGTAATTCCAAGTGAAATAAGAGTTACAGGAAAATCTAAAAATGTTTTACCTTTTGAAATTAACATTGGGCAAGATGTTCGTGAAGATTTAAGACTTGAGTATAGATTTTTAGATTTAAGGAATGAAAAAATTCATAATAATATTGTTTTTAGAGCTAAAGTGATGAAAACAATTCGTGAATTAATGGATAATATGGGATTTATTGAAATTCAAACTCCTATTTTAACAAGTTCATCACCAGAAGGTGCAAGAGATTTTTTAGTTCCTAGTAGATTACATCCGGGAGAATTTTATGCGTTGCCTCAAGCACCTCAACAATATAAACAACTTTTGATGATGTCTGGTTTTGATAAATATTATCAAATTGCTCCTTGTTTTAGAGATGAAGATCCAAGAGCAGACCGTTCACCAGGAGAATTTTATCAACTTGACCTAGAAATGTCTTTTGCAACTCAAGATGATGTTTTGGAAGCTGTTGAAAATGTTGTTTTAAATACATTTAGAAGACATACTAATAAAAAAGTAAGTGAAGATGGTTTAATTCGAATTCCATATAGAGAAGCAATGAAAAAATATGGTAGTGATAAACCAGATTTAAGAAATCCACTTATAATTGAAGATGTTACTGATTTATTTAAAGATACGGAATTTAATGCATTTAAAGGTAAGACTGTTAAAATGATTGTTGCACCTAGTGCTGCTAGTCAACCTAGAAAATTTTTTGACCAAATGAGTGAGTTTGCTCAAGTTGAAGGAGGAGCTAAGGGTTTAGCTTATGTAAAAATAGAAAATGACTTATCTTTAGCAGGGGGTATATCTAAATTCATTACTGATGAAATTAAATCTAAACTTTTAGAATATTCTAAGGCAGGAGATGCTATATTTTTTATGGCTGATGAATTAGATAAGGTTGAGAAGTTGGCTGGATTAATTAGAATAGAGTTAGGGAAAAGATTAGATTTAATTGAAAAAGATTGCTTTAAATTTTGTTGGATAGTAGATTTTCCAATGTATGAAAAAGATGATGAAGGAAAGATAGAATTTAATCATAATCCATTTTCAATGCCACAAGGTGGAATAGATGCATTAAATACTAAAGATCCTTTAGATATATATGCTTATCAATATGATTTGGTTTGTAATGGATATGAGCTTGCTTCTGGAGCTGTTAGAAATCATGATATTGATATTATGGAAAAGGCTTTTGAAATTGCAGGTTATACCAAAGAGCATGTTGAAGCAAAATTTCCAGCATTATATAATGCCTTTCAGTATGGAGCACCACCTCATGCTGGTTGTGCACCAGGACTTGATAGAATGGTTATGCTTCTTGCAGAAGAAGAGAGTATAAGAGAAGTTATAGCATTTCCTAAAAATAGTAAAGCAAGAGATTTATTAATGGGTGCACCATCAAATGTTTTTCCAGAACAATTAAGAGATGTACATATAAAATTAGATTTACCTGAGGAAAAATAAGATGATTTGAAATATAATTGTATAGGTATAATTAAAAAAGGGGAATTATTATGAATGGGAGTACAGAAGATGAAGATATAGACATTAGAGATATATTTGATAAAGGATTTAATATTAAAAAAGGTAAATTCGAAAGAACTGTTGACAAAGCAATGATAATTGCTTTATTAGTTGTTATTGCTATTACCATTGTTATGTTTGTAATTGCATTTAATATGTATTCAAATGAAATGGAAGAAATTCGCGATAATATTATATATGGTTTTGATCCAAATAAGTCGTATGAAGATGTTATAGATGAAAAAGGGAATATATTAATTGATGGTAAACCATATACAATCTCAGACGATGGTAACACATTTAAAAGTTGTTTTCAATTGGGCTGGAGTGTTTTTAATAGAACTTTTTTTTCAATTGAGAGTGATCCTGATAGTGTATTTAGAGGAAATATTTTTGTAACTATTTCGTGTTTTTTATTTTTTGCATATTGGATTATTCTTTTAATAACTTATGAAAAAGAACATAAAAATGAAGGTATTGATATTACTATGATTTCTGATGAAGATATCATGAATAAATATAATCCTTTAATTGCTGGATGCATAGAAGGAAACAGAAATGTTATACATAGTGATATAGTTGCAGTGCTTCTAGGACTAATTAATAAGAAAATAATTGATTTAAAAACTGTGCCCAAAAGTGATAACGAAGATGGAGAAATAAGATATGATTATATTCTTGTTAGAAATAGATCAAATGAAGTTAATATAGGAATGGACGACATTGAAAGATACGTACACTCATGGATTTTTGGCTCAAATTATGCTGCTGTGAATGAAATAAATTTAATTGAAGCGATAAATAATGTTATGCAAGATAGTTCTTATGAAAATAAATTACATTATCTAAATAAACTTGCAAATAAAAAATTACATAAATTAGGAGCAAATAAAAATAAGGTACCAATTTATTTGAGAGTTATAAATTGTTTTATTTTTGCTTTTACACTTATTATTTCTTTGTATGCAATTTGGCGTGGGACAGTAAATTTTGATATTGATTTGACTTCGATTATCATAACTTATTATGCAATTATGATTTTAGCTTTTGCAATGCCAATAGTTATATTTCTTATTTATTCAATTATTTTTTTGTGTATGCAGACGATGCGAATTGGTAGAGTAATTCTTAGCAAGATCACTAGAAAAGAAGTCGTAAGTTTGTCAATATTAGTTTTTTTATCTTTTATTACTATGGTATATATTACTATACATTTTTCAATTAATCCAGGAATTATACCATATGAATTACTTATATGCATTACGTTTTTAATAATGAAAACAGATAATGTTATGATACAAAATGATGAAGAGATTCTTGCTGATTATAGTAGATTAAAGCTATTAAAAGAAAAAATAAGTAAATATTCTTTACTTGATGAAAGAGATGTTGAATATATTGAATTATGGGATCAATATTTGACTTATGCCGTAGCTTTTGGTGTAGCTAAAAATATTATTAAGAGTACAGATGAAAGGTTGCAAGGAATAAAAATAGAAAAAACTTACCTAATTAAATTAATATTTGATACAATTAATGGTTTTATTGAAGTTAATTTTTAAAGAAAAGCTCTCAGGTTGTTATATAAACATTTGAGAGCTTTTGACTGGCTAATTAGACCCTTTTAATATTGATATTATTATAAAAGAAATTATGAAAGTAAGTGTAAATGATGCAAGACTACTAAAGAAAAAAACACCAAAAATATGGATAACAATGTAGCTTATTTTAGAAAAATTTCTGGTTACTTTTAGCACATTATAATTATGGTCTAAA
>CAYNYD010000010.1:7788-15424 GCA_964401375.1 uncultured Eubacteriales bacterium
TAAAATGTGCTATTATTATGTTGTTATGAAATGTGTGGCTTAAATGTAAAATACATTTTCATTTAAGTCACAATTATTTTAAAACAAAAAATAAAAAAATTGTCTAAAAATGTGGAGATATTAATGTGTCTATTAGTGGTAAATCTAATGCAGTAGATAGTGGAGACAATAGTGTTTCTGGTGATATTTAATGTAAAGGCATACTATAAATTTTGAGGAGGAAATTTCATGAATTTTTTAATTATTGGAGATATTGTTGGAACACCCGGAATGGAAGCTATTAGACGAAATGTCTCGAAATTGAAAGAACAGTTTAATATTGATTTTACAATTGCAAACGGCGAAAATTCTGCTGATGGTATGGGCATTACTAGAAAATTATTAAATGAAATGTATGCCCATGGAATAGATGTAGTTACTTTGGGAAACCATACTTGGGGCAAAAAAGATATTTTTTCTTTTATAAATGAAGAGGAAAGATTAATTCGTCCAGCTAATTACCCAAAAGGATTAGTAGGTAGAGGGAATACCATTATTAACTGCAAAGACAAAAAAATTGGTATAATTAATTTAATCGGTAGAGTTGAAATGGGAGGAACATTTGATAGTCCATTTGAAGCTGCAAACGAAGAAATAGATAAATTAAAAGATGGGGGTGCTAATATAATTATAATAGATTTCCATGCTGAAGCTACAGCAGAAAAAAAAGCTTTAGCATATTATCTAAAAGATAAGGTAAATATCCTATTCGGAACTCATACTCATGTTCAAACAGCTGATGAAACTATTTACGATACTGGTATGGGCTATATAACGGATATTGGAATGACCGGGCCTAAAGATTCTATAATCGGCATGGCTCCAGAGGCTGCATTAAAACGCTTTTTAACTCAAATACCAGAAAGATATGCGTGTGCTGAAGGAGACTATATGCTTAATGCTGTTGTATTTTCTTTAGATAATAATACAAATAAAACAACTAATATTCAAAGAATTTGTATATAAATGTAGAATTTTGTATTATTTTAGCGAACGATTTTGCCAATATGTCGAACTGATTTACTGGATATTTTTGGAAATCGTTATATAATCATATTATAGTAAAAAATAAATTATATAACAAGGAGGTAATAATATGGATGTTTTAAGAATTTCTACAAAATCAAATCCAAATTCAGTAGCTGGAGCTATAGCAGGTTTAATCAAGGAAAAGGGTAAGGCTGAAATGCAGGCGATTGGGGCAGGTGCTTTGAATCAAGCAATAAAGGCGATTGCAATTGCGAGGGGATTTGTAGCCCCTTCAGGAATAGACTTGATATGTATTCCTGCATTTACAGAAATCAAAATAGATGATGATGAAAGGACTGGTATTAAACTCTTAATTGAGCCTAGATAAATGATTATATTAGATTACATGAATTTTTATTTGTGTAATCTTTTTTTTATATCAATATAAATTTTATTTTCACTTGCAAATAGTAATACAATATTATAGAATGTGAGTTATTAGGTGGTGATTTATTGAAAAAAGTTTTACTATTTTTTATTTTCTTAGGCATTTCTTTGGGAGTATTTCTTGGAATAAGAAATGAAATGTTGAGCATTGATGAAAATGATGAAGAAATTTATGAAGATGATAGTGGAGATAATTATATTCATGAATTGAATCTTCCAATTATGGAAATAGATTCATTTAATCCACTTTTAACATATAATCAGCAAGTTATTAATATTCTTAAACTTATATATGAACCTCTTATTTCTATTGATAAAGAGGATAAATTAAGTCCTACATTAGCAACTGAATGGGCTCAAACTACTGATACGACATATATTATTAAATTGCGTGACAATGTATTATGGCACAATGGAAATAAATTTACATCAGAAGATGTTGTTTTTACAATTAATTTATTATTAAGTGAAGATTTTAATTCACCTTATAAAGAAAATGTAAAGAATGTTTTATCTGTTGAAGCTATTGATTCTTTTAGTGTATTGATAACTCTAAATGAAAAAGATGAGTTATTTGCTTATAAACTACTATTTCCAATTATTCCAATGTATTATTTTAAAGATGGCGAGTTTTTAAATGAAAATAAAAATAATATGCCTATTGGAACAGGAGCTTATAAATATGTTACTACTAATGAAACAGAAACAATAATGAAACTTGAAAAGAATAATATGTGGTGGAATAAAGAAGATGAGGTTAGATTAGAAAATATATATTTATATAAATATGAATCATACGGTGAGGCTATAAAGGCTTATAAATCTTCAGAAGTTGATTTAATTGTTACAACAATGACGGACTGGGAAAAGAAGTTTGGAACTATTGGAAATAATGATTATGGATATGAGAGCTCTTTGTTCGATACAATTATTCCAAATACTCAAAAAATTGCATTGTCAGATAGTTCTGTGAGAAAAGCATTATTATATGGAATTAATAGAGAAAACATTATAAACAAAGTCTTTTATTCAAATGCAACTGTAGTAGATCTGCCAATTCATACGCGTTCTAAAAACTTTTTGAGTAATCTACAAACTGAATATAACATAGAAAAGGCAAAACAGGCTTTGTTAAATGGTGGATGGCAACTTAATTCTACTTCATGGAGTAAGAATATTGAAGGTACTAACTGTAAATTAAAGTTTACATTAGCTGTAAATCAAGATATTGACGAACATATAAAAATTGCAGAAATAATAAAAGAAAATTTAATTGACTTAAATATAGAAATAAACATAAAAGAATTATCTAAAAAAGATTATGAACAAGCATTAAAAAATGGAAATTTTGATTTAATTTTAGCTACGTTTGACATAAAAAATGAGTTAAATATTTTAGATTTATTGAAGCAAGATAGTAGTTTGAATTATGCGAGATTTTATAATGAAGAAGTAGAAGAATTAATTGAAAAAATAAAAACGAATTATTCAGATGAAGATGTGCAAAACTTAGAAACAATATATAAAGCAGAAACACCATATATAGGTTTATTTTTTAGAAATAATACTATTTTAACAAATAAAAGTGTAAAAGGAAGTATAGAACCTACTTGGTGTAATCCGTATGAAAATATAACAACTTGGTGTAAATAAATTTTTTAGAAATTTACTTGACATTTAAGAACGATTGTTCTACAATTGAGTTGTAGCTTATGGGTGGAATGAAAAGGAGGTTTTTTTGTGAGTGATAAAAAAGAAAAAAAAGTAGAAGAAGATAGTGAAAAAAAGAAAGCGCTTGAGGTTGCACTAGGACAAATAGAAAAACAATTTGGTAAAGGTGCAGTTATGAAATTAGGTGAGAATGTTCAAATGTCCGTTGACTACATTCCAACAGGAGCACTTAGTTTAGATATAGCTTTAGGAATTGGTGGAGTTCCTAAAGGAAGAATAGTTGAAGTTTATGGACCTGAGTCTTCAGGTAAAACAACAGTTGCACTTCATATGATTGCTGAAGCTCAAAAATTGGGTGGAGAAGCAGCATTTATTGATGCTGAACACGCTCTTGATCCAGTTTATGCTAAAAACCTTGGGGTTGATATAGATAATTTAATTGTTTCGCAACCAGATACTGGAGAACAAGCACTTGAAATTGCAGAAGCTTTAGTTAGAAGTGGTGCTATTGATATAATTGTAGTCGACTCTGTTGCAGCATTAGTTCCAAAAGCTGAAATTGATGGAGATATGGGCGATTCTCATGTTGGTTTACAAGCCAGACTTATGTCACAGGCTTTAAGAAAACTTGCTGGTGTTTTAAATAAATCAAATACAGTCGCTGTTTTTATAAATCAACTTCGTGAAAAAGTTGGTGTAGTGTATGGTAATCCAGAGGTAACACCAGGTGGTAGAGCACTTAAATTTTATGCGTCTGTCAGATTAGATGTAAGAAAGGCTGAAGTATTAAAAGTAAATGGCGAAGTTGTTGGAAGTAGAACGAAAGTAAAAGTTGTAAAAAATAAAGTCGCACCTCCATTTAGAGAAGCAGAATTTGATATAATGTATGGAACAGGGATATCTAGAGAAGGAAATGTATTAGACATTGGGGTTAATTTAAATATTGTCGAAAAAGCTGGAGCTTGGTTCAGTTATAATGGAAATAGGATTGGGCAAGGTAGAGAGAATGCAAAGCAATATTTAAAGGAAAATCCAGAAATATGTGATGAGATTGAGAAAAAAATAAGAGAAAATTATGACACGGCATTTGACAAAAGTTTAAGCGATGAGATCACAAATATTCAAGAAGATGAAGAAATTGCAGAAGAGTAGTGTATAATTGAAATAATTTTTTAGGATGGACTTTATATATGATTATAGATGATAAATTAATGAAATATGTTTTATTTCAAAAAAGAACAGTTCAAGAAGTAAAAAATAAATGTCTAACATTAAATTATGATGATGAATATATTGAAGAAATTATTGATTATTTAATTGAAAATGGGTATTTGAACGATGAATTATATGTTATGAAGTATATTTCAAGTGCTGTTAAACTAAAAAAGAAGTCAATTCAAGAATTAAGATTTGACTTATTAAGAAGAGGAATTAATGATGAATTGATTAAAAAGTATATAACCTCCGAATTATATATATATGAAGAAAAAGTTGCTAGAGAGCTTGCAAAGAAAAAAATGAAATCTTGTAATGATATTTTAAAGGTTAAGAAATACCTTGCAAATAAAGGATATTCTAGGAAAGTTATAAATAAAGTAATTGACAGTCTAGATGAAATAAGTGATAATAATATTGAGAATTCTTTATAAATTAAGGGGGTTTTATTATGCACGATATTTTAAAAAAATCAATTGAAACAACTTCATTTATCAATTCTATAATTAAGAATATGCCAGAGATAGCAATAGTATTAGGTTCAGGATTAGGCAGTTTAGCAAATGAAATAACTGATAGAATAGAAATTCCTTATGAGGAAATACCTAATTTTCCTAAATCAACAGTCGAAGGTCATGAAAATAAATTAATCGCAGGAAAAATATATGGAAGAAATGTTATAGCAATGCAAGGTAGATTCCACTATTACGAAGGATTTGAACTAAATGAAGTTACTTTCCCTATAAAAGTTTTTGCAATGCTTGGGGTTAGCAAATTAATAGTTTCAAATGCAGCTGGTGGATTAAATAAAACATTTAAATTAGGAGATTTAATGTTAATAACTGATCATATTAATTTATGTGGGTTATCCCCACTTAGAGGTGAAAATCGTTCAGAATTTGGAGAAAGATTCCCAAGTATGACCAATGCTTATTCACAAAGATTAATTGATTTGGCTAAAAATGTTGCAAATTCAAAAGATTTAAATAAAAAGATTAATTTAAGAGAAGGTGTATATGCATATATGCCCGGACCACAATATGAAACAAAAGCTGAAATCAAAATGCTTTCAATGCTAGGTGCAGATGCTGTTGGAATGTCAACAGTTCCAGAAGTAATAAGTGCTGTTCATTCAGGAATGGAAGTATTAGGTATATCATGTATAACTAATTTATCAAATTCGGTTAATGGACCTACACATGAGGAAGTTATTGATGTTGCAGCTAGTGTTGAGGAAGATTTTAAAACGATAGTTATGAGAATAATTAGAGAAATGTAGAATAGAGGAATAAAAATGGAGCAATATACAATCAAGATGGATAATTTTGAAGGACCTTTAGATTTGCTTTGTCATCTTATAGATAAAAATAAAATGGATATTTTTGATATAAGAATAAATGATATTACAGATCAATATCTAGAATATCTTGAATATATGCATCAAATGAATTTAGAAATTACTAGTGAATTTATAGTAATGGCATCTAGACTTATTTATTTAAAGTCAAAAAATTTGTTACCAAAAGAAGAAGAAGATCCAGAGGAAGAGGAATTTGATTTAGTTAAATTATTAGTTGAATATAAAAAATATAAAGAAGTTACAGGTGTATTAAAATCAGATTTAAATCAGCATAGTAAAAGGTTTTATAAATTTCCAGAGAAAATTGATCTTCCAAAAAATAAAATAGAGAAAACATATGATCCATCTTTGATTGTAGACATCTATGCAGCAATTGTTAGAAAAGAAATTGAGAAGAAAAATGTTAATGCTGAAAATATTAATAAAATAGCTGTTAGTGAAAAATATACAATAAAAAGTAAAATAAAAGAAATATTACATATTCTTTGGAAAAAGCCAAAATTTACTTTTAATAAATTGTTTAGTATTAAAAAAAGACCTAAAGCAGAAGTCGTAACAGCTTTTTTAAGTCTATTGGAATTATCTAAATTAAATAGAATTAAAGTAACACAAGATGGTTTATTTGAAGATATAAATGTTGAAAAATTAAATAGAAAAAAAGAGATAGCTTAGTAAAGTTATAAAAATGTATAATCATAGTAATATGTGGAAAAATATTACTATGATTATTTTTTTAATTTTTGTTTTAATATTAATTATTCTTTTATCAATAAATATTAAATTAAGTATATTTTTTGAACTTAATGGAACAGCAAGTGATTTAAAAATAAAATTTTTATTTTGGGAATTAAAAAGAAAAGGAAAGTTTGTTTTAAAAAGAAAGAAAGATGAAAATAAAATAGATAAGAAAAAGAATAAAAAAAGTAATAAAAAGAATTTTATAGATAAAAAATTCATAACTGATTTTATGAAAAAGATCAAATTTGAGAAGTTATATATATATGAAGAAATTGGATTTTTAGAGCCATTTTATACAGCAATAGCTACTTCAGTAATTTCTACATTAACAGTAATTCCAATAAGATTATTAAATGTAAATTATGATAATTTTTACTATAAAGTTGTTCCATTTTATATGGATTTAAAATTTAAATTAAAGATAGAAACTGTAATTTCATTTAAAATAATTAATCTTCTTTTTTTTATAATAAAGAAGTCATGTAAATTGCAGAAACAACCATTGACCACTCATTAAAAGAAAATCAAAGAATTTCTTTTTTTTGCATAATTAAATTAATTTCGCACAAATTATATATAAAAGACTTTAAGGAGGTAAAGTGAAAATGAATGAGCATCCTATTGAAGGACTAATGAATACTACAATGAATAATTTGAAAGATATGATTGATGTTAATACAGTTATTGGAGAAACAATTGAATTAGAGAATGGAACAGCAATTATTCCTGTTTCAAGAGTATGTTTTGGATTTGCAGCAGGTGGTAGTGAATTTAATACTGGGGCATTAGAACAATCTAAAAAACAAGGTTTGGACGAAGAAAGCAGGTATAGTTTACCATTTGGTGGTGGAAGTGGTGCAGGTGTTAATATTCAACCAGTTGGTTTTTTAGTTGTAACTGAAAATTCGGCCAAAATGTTGCCTGTAGACCATTGCAATGCAATTGATAAATTACTTGATTATGTACCAGAATTATTAGATAAAATTGCAACTATTTGTGGTGGTGATAAAACATACACTTATGAGTTTTATGAAGATGGAGATGATAATGCTTCTTGCAAATGTAAGCCACAAGATGATGAAAAAGAAGAAAAATCAAATGAAGCTGATAACGAAAATCAAAATAATGAAAATCAAAATAACGAAGATGAATAAAAGGGGCTTTACAGCCCCTTTTAATATTTCTCAGAAATTATTT
>CAYNYD010000010.1:15524-22145 GCA_964401375.1 uncultured Eubacteriales bacterium
GAAGATGAATAAAAGGGGCTTTACAGCCCCTTTTAATATTTCTCAGAAATTATTTTTTGCGTAATATTGCAGCTATAACCACAACAGCTATAACTATAGCAATTGCAATGACAGCACCCACAATAGCTCCATTAGAAGAAGAAGATTCTTCTGTTTGATTTGGCTCTGTATCAATAACAACATCACCTGAAAGTTCTTCACCAGAATCTGCATAATCAGTAGGTTCATCATCTTCGCCTAGTAGCATATCATCTTCTCCACTATCATCTATTAAAGTATCATTTACATTTCCAGATTCGTCATCTGAATTTTGTAAATCTTCACCAGATGAAATAGCAGGAGTGATATCATTTTCATTACCACTCTCAGTTGCTAGTACACATGTCATTGAAAATGATAAAATCATTACTAAAGATACTAATAATGCTATTTTTTTCATAATAAAACTCACCTCGTTTTAAAATTTAACAATTATGTTTGATTAACTGTCGAAATTATTATATAATAATAAAAAAGAATTGTCTAGTAAATTTGCAATAAATTTGAAATATGAGTTGATGGAGGGGTTATGAGACTAAAAAAAGTTAAAAATGCAATGGAAAAAATTGAAAAATCAATATATTATGTAAAGCTACCTGAGAAAAATAAGGGGAAATGGCACTTAATTTTTGAAAATAATAACCCAATACATATTGAAATCGGAATGGGAAAAGGAACTTTTATAATACAGATGGCAAAAAAATATCCTAATATTAATTTTATAGGGATTGAAATGCATGATAGTGTGTTAGTAAAGGCAACTCAAGCACTTGAAAATGAAAATGATATAAGTAATTTAAAATTATTATTATTTGATGCTAAAGGAATTAATGAAATATTTGAAAAAGAAATCGATAGAATATATTTAAATTTTTCAGATCCATGGCCTAAAGCTAGGCATGCCAAAAGAAGACTTACAAATATTAATTTTTTGACTAAATATGACAAAATATTCAAAGATAAGAAGAATATTATCATGAAAACGGATAATATAGATTTATTTGAGTATTCTATTGAGTCTTTAAAGTCTTATGGATATAATATAAGTAATGTAACACGAGATTTAAATGATAAAGATAATATAATGACAGAATATGAAAAAAAATTTATTGAAAAAGGAATTAAAATAAATAGATTTGAAGCAATTATGTAAAAATTTATTTTTAGGAGGTTAATTTATGCCAAGCAAAAAGATGCTAATTTTTTTATCAATAATAATTTTTATAGTATTAGTTTTAATTATTGTATTTTTCGCATATGATAAGGATAATGAAAAAAATGATTTTCAAAGTTTAAGTAATAATGTGGCCCCAGTATACAATCAAGGTGGAGAAATTGTCGAATACAATAATAATATTTTTTTTATAAATTCAAAAACAAATTCAATTATTAAATACGATATGATTACAGAAAAAAGTATTAATTTATATAAACCAATATCTGAAAATATAGGAGATAGGTTATATATTGTTGGAAATAAGTTAATTTTTACTGTTGGCAATGTTACAAACTATATTGATTTATCTAATGAAGACTATGTTTCGAAAAGGTTTATTAATGGTAGAATTGTATATATAGATGATCAGTTTTATTTAGCGATATATCAAAACAGTCTAATTCAAGTTTTGAATGTGAATTCATATAATGTTGAAAGTATGTCTAGCGATAATATTATTAATAATGAGATAGCAAATGGTTATAAGATTAACTATTTAAAAAAGATAGACGATAAACTATTTTTTTCTTCATTAAATTCAGATAATTCTTCAACATTGTTTTGGGTAAGTATAAAAGAAAGTAAATCTGGAATTATAGCAAGGGAATATAGTATTAATGAAGAGAACGTAGATGCAAGGGTGGAAATTGTAGATATTGCTAAAAAAGATCATGTTTATTATTATAAAGCTAATTATTACGAAAAATTGCCTTCTGTAAATCAAGATTTTTTAACAGATTCGATAGTTTATAATATAAATGAAGGTGAAAAATATCCAGAACGTGGTTATAGAACTGTCAATTCTTATTTTGTAAACCGTGATGATGATATATTTTATGAAGCTATGGATATACATGATTTAACATATAAATGGTTTGATTTAGCAGGAGAAAGACATGAAATTAGTGAATTAATATATGATATTTACGGTGATGTTACAAATTATGTATCTTATACATCTGGCGATACAGTGTTATATTTAAATAATATCCAAGTCCTAGACTTTGGCACGGAATATGAAAACTATTCTTTAGACAAAGTTTTACATTATAACGATAAGTATTATGCTTTTTTAGTTAATGGTAATGCAGGAGTTTGTTTCTACTTTGATAAAGATGGTAAAATTTCTAAAAAAATTTATGAATGGAGGTAAACAGTTTTGCAAATTTTAAAAAAAATTGTATTGATGTGTTTAGTATTTGTTTTTATATTATCAACTGTTTATGCTGTGTACATTCCAGTGAAAGGTAATCCAGCGAATTATGTTGATATATCAGAACATTGGGCTTATGATTCTATGAAGTATGTAATAGAAAATGGTTATTTTAATGGCGTTACCAAAAATGAATTTAGACCAGATGATGAAATGAGTAGAGCAATGCTTGTTACGGTTTTATGGAGATTAACAGGTGATGATTTGACTTGGATTAGCTCTAGTGGAAAAAGAACTCCAAGATATGTTAATATGTTTTGGGATATGAAAGATGATGAGTGGTATACAAATTATATTTCATGGGCAAATAAAAATGATATAATAAATGGATATTCAAAAAGAGAATTTAGACCAAATGATTCAATTACACGTGAGCAACTTGCAGTAGTGTTGTATAATTATTTAAAGAATTATAAACTTGTAAGAAATTTGAATACAATGAAAACTTGTGAGCCAGTGACTTTTATAGATAATGATTCTATTTCTGAGTGGGCAAGAGATAAGGTTTCGATGATTCAGCAAATTGGTTTGATGGAAGGAAAGTCAGATGGTAGTTTTTCTCCTAATGATAAAATTACAAGAGCTGAAGCAAGTATTATTATTCAAAGATTGGATTCAATTATTTAAAATATTTGCTTTTTTCTTCTAATCCATTAAAGTTTGATTGACGTAATACTTCATAGAGTACAATTGCAACAGAATTAGATAGGTTAAGTGAACGAAGGGTTGGTAACATAGGAATTCTAATTGCTTTATCTATATTTGCTATTAGAATATCTTCTGGAAGCCCTTTTGTTTCTTTGCCAAATAATAAAAATACTTCATCCATATTTGAATAATCGACATCAGAGTAGCATTTTTGTCCTTTAGTTGTTAGGAAAAACATATTATTTTCGTTTGGTGGATATTTTTCAAGGAATTTTGAAAAAGATGTATGTTTTTCTATTTCCAATTTATCCCAATAATCTAAACCAGCTCTTTTTACTTGTTTTTCGGACATACTAAATCCTAGAGGATATACAAGGTGCAGTTTTGCGCCTGTAGCTGCACATGACCTTGCGATATTTCCTGTATTTTGAGGAATTTCTGGTTCTACTAATACTATGTTTATTTTCAATTTTATCAAATCCTTTCGTAATTAATGAGTTAAGTATAACATAATATTTTGCCAAATAAAAGCTACAGTCCACAATTTTTAGAAAATTATTATCCCAAATTAATTCTTTAATTATAGTTCACAATTTTTAATGGATTATAGCTTAAATTAATTTTATTGTAAAAATGTCGTTCGAGTTTCTCTATCGCAGAAGCTGTACATAAAACAAGGTTTGTAAATCCGATTTTGTGGCTCCAAGGCTTTCCACGCGCTAAACGCGCGTGCCGCGTCGCCACAAAATGATTCCGTATTTACTTCACCTTGTTTTATTAACAGCTTCTAACTCATCGAAAAGAACTTTATTTTTACAATAAAATTAATTTAAGCTAGCAATTTTTCTAAAAACAATGATTTAAATGCTTTGAATATAGCATAAAAAAGCAATTTATTGATTAAAATGTGTAAATTGTATTGCAAATTGTAAATATGTATGATAAAATTAAGATTGTCGTTGAACAAGGAGGAATATAAAATGAAGTTTTTAGAGAATTTAGTAACAATATTACAGGTTCTTTCAGCTATTATTGTTATGATTTTGGTTTTAATTCAAGAAGGGAATGAAGAAGGAACTGTTGCTACAAGCGAATCAAATAGAGGTGGAACAATGGGGTCTAGTAAAGAATCTAGACTTGTTAATATAACCAAATATATGGGAATAGCATTTACAATATTAACAATAGCATCTACATCTTTAATGATAATAAATTACTAAAAGAATTAATGAAGCACTTAACTTTGTTTGATAGTTAAGTGCTTTTTGAATTTTAAAATGTTGCACGTATTTTAACTCGTTTTGTGTTTTTAAAATAGTCAACTAATGAAAAATATAAATAAAAGGAATGATAATGAAGGTGAAATCTAATAAAAATAATGTTATAACTGGTACTTATATAGCTAATGAGAGAGGTTTTGGTTTTGTAGAAGTTTCAGAAGATGAAAGAGATATATTTATTCCACCTAATATGGACAACGGTGCTATGAATGGCGATACTGTTATAGTCAAGATTACAGTTCAAGAAACTGAAGGGTACAGAGCTGAAGGGAAGATAGTTGAAATTGTAAAAAGAGCTACAACTACTGTTATTGGTACTTTTCAAAGAAGCAAAAATTATGGCTTTGTTGTTCCAGATAATAATAATTTAGGTACAGATATATTTATTCCAAAGTCATCAAGGCATAAAGCTAAAAATGGTGATAAGGTAATAGCTAAAATTACTAAATATCCTTATGAAAATAAAAGTGCTGAAGGACAAATTATTGAAATATTGGGTAAAGCCAATGATACTAATGTTGATTTAATTTCTGTTATTAGAGCTCATGATTATAAGTTAACTTTTCCGAAAGAAGTTGAAAAAGAATCAAAATTGCTTCCAGATGTAATACATGGAATTGAAAATAGAGTAGATTTAAGGGAGCAAGAAATATTCACAATTGATGGAGATGATACTAAGGATATTGATGATGCTGTTTCACTTTCAAAAAAAGGGGAAAATTATTTGTTAGGAGTTCATATTGCTGATGTAAGTTATTATGTTAGGGAAGGGACGGCTTTAGATACAGAGGCAAGTCATCGTGGTACAAGTGTTTATTTAATTGATACAGTTATTCCAATGCTTCCAAGGAAGCTTTCTAATGGAATTTGTAGTTTAAATCCGGGAGTCGATAGATATGCGTTATCTGTTGAAATGGAAATAGATAAAAATGGACAAGTTATTGATAGTAGGATATTTAAAAGTGTTATTAATTCTAAACTTCAAATGACTTATAATAAAGTTTATAGCATACTAGAGGAGAATGCTGAATTTGAAGAATATAAGCCTCACATTAAAACTTTAAAATTGATGAGAGAGCTTGCAGAGATATTGATTGAAAAGAAGGCAAAAGATGGTGCGATTGATTTTGAAATGCCAGAGACCAAAATAACTTTAGATGAAAATGATGCGGTTATAGATATTGGCCTAAGAGAAATGACTATTGCTAATAAAATAATTGAGGAGTTTATGGTTGTTGCAAATGAGACTGTTGCAGAGACTTTTAATAAAAAGGGTTTGCCTTTTATATATAGAATTCATGAAAAGCCAGAGCTTGATAGGATTGAAAAGTTAAATATTTTTTTAACAAATTTAAATTATCCAACAATTAAAAATTTAAATAATGTTGAACTTAAGAATGTTGTTGATTTAGCAAAAGGTAAGGATGAGGAGAAACTTGTTTCTTTAATGGTTTTAAGGACGATGCAACTTGCTAAGTATAGTAATGAGAATATTGGCCATTTTGGGTTGGCTTCTAAGTATTATTGTCATTTTACTTCACCTATTAGAAGGTATCCTGATTTGTTTATTCATAGAGTTATTTCTAAGTATTTATCGAATGATCTTGATGGTAAGTCTATTTCAAAGTTGAAGAGATTGTCTGTTAGGTATTCTGAGATGTCGAGTGATAGTGAGCAAGAGGAAGAGGAGGCGGAAAGGGATTTATATGAGATAAAGAAGTGTGAATTTATGCAGAAGTTTATTGGTGAAATTTTTGAGGGAACTGTTTCGGGGGTTACGTCTTTTGGAATTTTTGTTGAATTAGAGAATACTATTGAGGGATTGGTTAGGTTAGAAGATATTAAGGACGATTATTATATTTTTGATGATTATAATGTTAAGTTGATTGGAAAGCAGACTAATAAAGTGTATAAGCTTGGTGATAGAGTGAGAGTAAGGGTGTTGAGTTCTAATAAGGCTTTGAGAAGGATTGATTTTGAAGTTGTTTTAGAAGATGAATTGTAATTGTACTTCGCACAATTAATTGTATTTAATATTATTTTATATAATTAATTATATTTAAATAAAAATTTGTATGCTAGATATAATAATGCAGGTTATTGCAACTAAAAAGACTAATGTTCCACCAGTTTTATTTTTATTTTTCCATTCCCATATGCCGTATGGAAAAGCATATAGTGCTGATATGATTCCAAAAATTAAAATTAAAATTTCCCAAGTCATT